>NZ_CDLKIE010000287.1:0-4475 GCF_975902315.1 Kaarinaea lacus
GGCGACAATACCCCCGGCAATCACGTGAAAATGACCTTCAACAAAGCCGGGAACCACCATCTTGCCCTTCAGGTCTACGACCTGGGTCGCGATGCCGATTTGGTTCTTAAGGCCTTGCGCATCGCCGACATAGGTGATCTTGTTGTCCTCGACCACGATCGCCGTGGCCCAGGGTTGCTTTGGATTGACCGTGTAAATCTTGCCGTTGATCAACGCCCAGTCTGAACGGGGGTTAGTCCGGTTGGAGATGCCTGTATCGAACGCCAGTCCACCTTTCGGATTGGACGCCGTCTTGGCGATCGCCACTTGCGAATCCGCTGACTCTGCACTCGCCGTGGTTGACTCGGTTGCCTGTTTGGCTGCGTCATCCTGTTTGGAACAGGCCACAATTAAGAGCGATACTATTAACACCAGGCCATAAACTTTTACTGATCTCATTTGCCCTATCCTCACGAGTATGTAGTTAATCGTGCCCACCCGAGCACTATAGACGTTCACTGTTAATTCAAGTAATCAAACCATTCCTGCAATGCGGATTAAAAATACCATGACGCCGATGCGAAGATGTTCCAGTCATTAGCGCCGCTGGATCCTGTACTGGGATTATAAAGATTTAAATCTTTGTCAAAGTTTTGTTGCAGTGTTGCTGTGGCAACCACTTTCGCCGCGGGAGACCACCCCAGGGTTAAATCCAGGTTAGCCCCGCCTTCACCATCCAGGTTACCGGAAAAATAGCTTGTGTAACTTGGCCAGATTTGCAGAAAGAATCCTGGCCACGGTCCTTTTGCTGGCGCATAGGCAGCCATCGGTGCCACACTGATTCCGTTTCCCTGATGCTTGTCAAAGTTATGCCCCCAGGTGGATACGTAGTTAATGGGCAGATAAAACGCCCACTCAGCATTAATGCCATAGGCTGGTAGCGCACCTATTGCTAAAGTGTTAGTTCCCTTGGTTCCTTTGACGCTTCCTTCTCCCTGAAGATCGACCTGTGTTGCCCAACCGCGATAGCCACTTGTAATTGAAGAATCCATTTTAAATAAGTGAAACCAGCGCGCACGCAGGTTAGTGAATCCAGTGTCGTCTTCACCGGGCAGTACGGTTCCGCTGTATTTACCATAACCGATCTCAAACAAAACCATATCACTGTCACTTAAGCCAAGATTACCCACGACACGAAGTTCCTGTAAGTGATCACCATTAGAATATTTAGTGTATTTGTAGCCTGGTCCGGCGTAGGAATAGATTTTTGTAGGGTCTGATGCATCGATGGCTTCTTCAGCCTGTGCCCAGAAGCTGTTAGTGATCATTATAATTGTGCATAGTACTTTTCTGTTGCTTAGTATTGACATCTTCACTGTCTCCTGTACCACGTTAAGTTTTCAGATTTTTTTACTATGTATTTGTACTATGCAGGTTACGAATTGTTATTTTGTTAATTCGAAAATGATTACCTTCGTGCAGTAATCGTTCATTCGTTTTTATATCAGACCTTTGCTGCGAAGTTTCTGAACCACCAAATCAGCCAGGCTTTTTATCTCGTCCGATGTTGAGTCCTGAAAAACAGAATGTGTAGTGACTTGCCAGACAGGCTTTTGCGTTTTCGCATCCCAAAGCCCTATGTGAAGTGCATACGTGCCCGAACTAAGATACGAGATCAGTATACCGGCTTCGGTACCCGGCCCCGGCCTGCCACCCAGCAAACGCACCATCCCCCGTGCCTCCAAAGCATCCTCATAGGTGTACTCTTCATTTAGTTCGGTTGTTGCAATGGTCAACAGTGCGTCGAAACCTTTAGCATAAGTCGCATCTGAAATTGCTGTGGCATTGTCCAGCGCACTGAGCTGAGGAATCAATTCATAGCTCGGAGATGCCTTAACGCCTTTGCTTTTTAGATCATCTGCAAAACTGATTTCGCTGCTGATGCGGAATGGACGATCTTCGTATACACCTATAATCAGCAAGTTTTTATACGGCTTCCCATTCCAGTTTGACACCGGCGTTTCTTTTTCAACCTGGTGTGGTGTTGTACTGCAGGCATAAATCAGGAGCGTACTGGCAATAATGGCAAATACTGCAATTAGCTTATTCATGGGGAAATATCTCAATATTTCGCGTGTGTTCTAGAATTGTCGCACATAGCATTAACGTTTAACAGAATCGTCCCAACGCCCCGTAATAGTGCGCAAACCACATAATTAGTGTCTGTTAAGCGTCGAATTTTTTCGTATTAATACAGTTAGTTTGTCGGCCACAGATAACAGCCTGACGAGTAACGACAAGTCCTTCTCCGGCATTACCCATATGATATGTAATGATTAAATCTATTGAGGCTAAATTCAATGAAACATTTGGCAACGATTATTGTGGGAACATGGTTATTGATACCGGCGCTGCTATTGGCTGATCAAACGAAGAAGAATTACCTGGAATTTTCTACGGGATACGTCTTCAATGCAGACCAGACACTAACTGTAAAACAGAACGGTTACCCTGATATCACTTTCGATGCGGAATTTGATACCAAGCCTTTCACGGATCCCATTTACTACGCCCTGCGCTATGGACGCTGGACTGGAAACGCAGCCTGGGAAATTGAACTGATGCATGACAAGTTGTATGTCGATGCTACGCCACCTGATATTCAACAATTCGAGATTACTGATGGCTTTAACCTGCTTACGATAAACCGCGCCTGGAATATAAAGGACATCATCTATCGTGTCGGTATTGGCACCGTTATTACGCATCCTGATATTACCGTACGCGGTGAAACCAATTTTGAACGCGGTGGTGGCGCGATACCTTCATTTTGGGAAGACGGTTATCACTGGGGAGGTATCGCACTGCAAGGCGCCATACAAAAACGTTTCTTTGTGACAAAGAACACCTTTTTCACTCTCGAAGCAAAACTGGTTTATGCAGATACCGACGTACCCATTGCCGACGGTAGCGTCAGGGTAAAAAATCAATCGGCGCATTTTTTGTTTGGTTTTGGCGGTAGGTTCTAGAAACCACTCTATCATTGCGAGGACGCGTACGTGGATGTACGTGGTAGACCACTTCTGGAACTAGCGGTCGAACGAAGTGACGAAGCAATCTCTTTTCGCAGCACCCTTTTATCGCATACGCGATTATTAAAAATATTTCTCAGATTGCCGTGCTCCCTACCGGTCGCTCGTAATGACAGAAGTAGATAAAATTACTCAACCTGCAACGCAATGGTGCCCTGAATATTGACCTTTGCCTTATAGTTAATTTAATTCCCTGATCAATTACTACCGGAATGCTGAAAAGCCAATGTAAAAATGGTCAGTATGCTCATTGTAGGCTCTTAATGTTTCCGCATAGCCATTGAAATACTGCAAGTGCAAATACAATGGAACGTGGATCAGTTCATCCAGGGGATAAGTTACGTTGAGCTCAAAACTCCCCTTGTCGAAATCAGAACCGACATGCGTACGTGTCGCAAAATAGATTCCATTCCGCGATCCTATGTTCGCATCGAGGCAAAAATTACCCCGATATTGATCAATATCCTGGTTATAGAAATCTTTTCCGGCATACGTCCAAACCCTTGGCCTGATCGTCAAATGCCAGTCTGAAACAATGTTCCATAGCCAGGACGCCTGGAAATACCAGATGTCCATGAATCGGGAATCGCTGCCGTCCTGGCCATTACTCTCGTGCTTGAATCCTGCCTGATAGCTTTGATACTCCATACCCCAGGGTGGCGAATTATTAAAGCCTTCATAACGGTAAGCAAATTCCGGCATATAACTGGAATCAAAAAAAGGCTGCGAATTGCTATCCAGATCCCAGAAAGAACGTTGCGTATAGGCAAAATAAAAGCCATCAAAGCGTTCCTGATTTCTGGTCGTAGGAATCAAACGAACCGCGAGACTCACCTGGAACTTAACAAGGTCAACCGGTTCATTACCATATAAAAAGTAAATAGGCTCGTAAGGGAACAGGTGCGCTCCAAAAGCTTCATAGGCCTCTACTTCAGGGTTATGCATCTGTTGCTCTATTTCTTCGCTAGCCATATCTAATTCCTGAGTTTCTTTTGCCTCAGTATATGAAACAGTTAGAATTAGGAGTAAAGAGAACTTAACTATCAATAAGAATATTCTTCTAATATATATCCACATCTCCGGAATCATTCCATTTATACTCGGTTTAATATATCTCATATTGTATGACTGTATATTTTTTTATATCAAATTCAGTGAAAAACAAGTGCACTTCATGTAATAACCGTATGCCTCAATATGTTTAGGGATAATAGATAACATTCGCAAATAAATTAAGTACAATTATTGACCTTTTATCGTATTAAGTATTTGAATGAATTCTTAATACTTTACTGTAATTTATTTCTAATACTGATTGTTTTAATAAGTGATCAAAATCGGTTTTTATTGAAATAGGTTTTAGCACGTCATATATTTTTAACTATCATACAGAATCGTATACTA
>NZ_CDLKIE010000288.1:0-4756 GCF_975902315.1 Kaarinaea lacus
CATTGAACCACCAATCATTAGATCGGCGGTAATATTTAACTGTGCACTGCTAATGGATTCCCAAATCGGCTGGTTCAATGTTGGGTGAAGGGCCATTTACATTTTCATTTTTGCATAGTGAAACGAGCAATGCGTGTGAACCATTGCCTGTATGTGCCAATGATATCGTTTCGTTTACTGAGTTAATAACATCAGATTCGTTTCTGGTGGATGGTATTGAATATACCCTGGACCTGATTGGTTTTTCAGTGGATGGTATTACAGTCTCAGAATTCAGCACCTTTGAGCGCCAAAGTAACACCACCCAATTACAAGCCGTGTTTCGGACAACGGCTATACCAGGGCCTGCGCCAATTACGTTGTTGGGCCTGGGGCTGTTGGGTATTGCGTTGGCGCGTCGACGCGAATAGCTCACTGTCACACCTCCTGGTTAATAAAGCCGCTTTGCCTTTTTGGGGCAGGGCGGCTTTTTTATTTTCCCCGCACTTTTGTTTCTTCACGCATCTTTTAGATTTCCCGTGGTTTTTATTCGTAATTGTTTATTAGTATTTTTTTTATTAGTAATTTTTTATTAATAATTTTTTATTAGTAAAAACAGCAGCGCAAAAAAAATTTCATTTTAGGCTTGATCTCTCTTGGCTGCCTGCCTATACTGCCTATTAACACACTGCTTATATGAGCAGTATTCATCAAGACAAAAGAATTCTGGGAAAAACATGGAAAAATTAACCGAACGTCAGAGTCAAATCCTTGAATTTATTAGGGAAACAGTTGCTGCCAGTGGAATGCCGCCCACCGTTGCAGAAATTACTGCAGCGATGGGCGTCAGCTCCACAAATGGTATCCGCGGGCACCTTCAGGCGCTGGATCGTAAAGGTGCTATTGAGCTTATCCCCAATGCATCGCGTGGTATTCGTTTGCTTGATCAACCCGAAATGGAAGAAGAGCAATCTGGTTTACCCATCGTTGGCCAGGTAGCAGCAGGTAGCCCCATATTGGCTGAGGAACATATCGAAGACTACTGCCGCGTGGATCACGACACTTTCAAACCCAGTGCCGATTACTTGCTACGTGTTAAAGGCGAAAGTATGCGCGATATCGGTATCTATGATGGCGACTTGCTCGCAGTGCACCGTGCATCAAGTGCCAATAACGGGGAAATCGTGGTGGCACGCATTGAAGATGAAGTCACTGTCAAGCGTTTGAAAGTAAAAGGTCATATGGCTTACCTGCAACCCGAGAATCCTGATTTCGACGTCATCAAAGTAAACATGAAAAAACAACCGCTGGATATCGAAGGTATTGCAGTAGGCGTGTTAAGGCATTTGTAATTCGAGGCTTTCTCTTTAAAGAGAAAATCCTCCTCAATAGTCGCTTTCGGCATCCATGCCTCTCGCGACACTAGTACACCCATGTACGTCGCCCCCATACAAAAGGGAGGCGAGTAGGCATCAAAGGGATTAATGTGATTCCCCCTTTACAGCGAGGAAGGCGAGTAGTCACCAAAGGTGTTAAATGTTTTCCCCCCTTTGTAAAGGGGGCGAGGGGGGATTTAAAACCCTAAAACAAATAACCAAAGTGAGAAAAATGTACCAATACAAAGCAAAACTAAAAAACACTGCACGAACACTCAGAAAAAACATGACTGACAGTGAATTAAAATTGTGGTCGCGTATTCGTCGCAAACAAATATCTGGTTTGCAGTTTTACCGCCAAAGACCAATTGGCGATTACATTGTAGATTTTTATTGCCCCAAAGCAGAACTGGTCCTGGAAGTGGATGGTGTACAGCACATGAATAGACTGGCAATGCAAAAGGATAAATACAGGGATAGTTATTTGAAACAGCAGGGAGTCAAAGTGTTGAGGTTTGATAACTTGCAAATATTAAAACAGCTTGATGCCGTAATCGAAAAAATACACCAGGCGGTAGAATCAAGAATCTGACAAAGAGGCAAAACCAATGATCAGCAAAAAATTCAAAGACTCACTATCAAATTCTCGTGACCCCTATGGTCCGGCTCCACATCAGATGACTTTGTTCCCCGAAGAAAAGCCAGGCCGGAATCTTGAAAAGATGAAAATCAAAACGCTATTGAAAGCGTTTTATAAAAACGCAGATGATAGCGCCACCATTGAACAAGCAGGTTAAAGCAATCAATGAACAACCAACTGCAAACATTACTGGAAAACAACCCGCAGGTATGGCGGGCAAAGGATGCTGGTCGTTACATGATGACCGGTACGCCTACCGGGCATCCACAACTGGATGCGACCTTGCCCGCTGGCGGTTGGCCTGCTAATGCCATTATGGAAATGGTGACACCACAGTGGGGTATGGGTGAATTGCAATTGTTGTTGCCTTTGATGCGATCCATTACCCGGCAAAAGCGCTGGATCCTGTGGATATCGCCCCCCTATGTGCCTTATGCGCCAGCCCTGGAACGTGCCGGTATTGATATGGATTACGTTATCGTCATTCAACCCGATACCAGTTGCAAAGATGCTTTATGGAGTATCGAAAAGGCCCTGCAAACCCAGGCCTGCGCATTAGTGCTAGCCTGGCTGAACTGGTTGCCCAATGGCGTAATTCGCCGCTTGCAACTGGCAGCCGAGACAGGGCATAGCCTGGGTGTTTTATTTCGTCAGCATAACGATCAGCATTCGCCAGCAGCACTACGCTTACATTTACATCCTTCAGAGAAAGGTGTTCACGTAGAGATTTTAAAAGCACGCGGTACTTATCAATATCGTAGCGTGCATGTAAACCTCCAGTTGCACTAATTTAGCTGGAGGTTGGTAATGGCAAAGTCCCCAGTCGTATTGCCTCTACCGCTTTCGTACCCCTCAGAAGCACCTCAACTTGCCAGCCAGGCTGAAGCGGAAACCCCACAACCTCTTTGGCTTGCGCTGGTCTTTCCAAAGTTGGTGCTTGAAGTTCATGATGACCCGCAACGCAATGTTCCCGCCGTTTTAGTAAAGGAATGCAAAGGCCGCTCAGTTGTTCATACAGCATCGCAGCTGGCCGAAAAGCAGGGTGTGAGTGTCGATATGCCGGTCAACGCTGCTTATGCTTTGTGTCCTGGCTTAAAAGTTTATGAGCTTGATGAACAGGCCCAGCAAAACAGGCTGCAACAGCTGGCTGTATGGGCGGAGCAGTTTACTTCCAAAGTCAGTATACAGTCACCAGGCGCTTTATTGCTGGAAGTACGGGGTAGTTTGAAATTGTTTGGTGGGTTACCCGAAATACAAACCCAAATCCGGCAACAGCTTTCTCAGCAATGGCAGCATAGCTTTCATAGTGCGGTGACACCCACCCCCATGGCCAGCCTGTTGCTGGCGTTCAGTGGCCAAAGTGACATAGTGCAAAACAAACAGCATTTACGTTCAGTCCTGGGGAGGCTATCGGTTAACAACTTACCCATCGGGCTTAAAAAAAAACAGCAGCTGCGCAACACCGGGGTACGGGTATTAAGAGACCTGTGGCGTTTGCCCAAAGAAGGCCTGGCGCGGCGTTTTGGTCCTAAACTGGTTAAGTATCTTGATCGCACGCTTGGGTTGATCCCCGATCCGCTGGATTTTTATGTCTCACCCGATGCGTTTGAAATGTTTTATGACTTCCCCATGGAGGTGTATAAAACCGACCTGTTGTTGAATGTGGGGGGGCAGTTACTGGCGCACCTGGCTGGTTTCCTGCGCGAACGCGATGCCTGCATCAATGAATGTCAATTCCATCTATATCATGACAAACAGGCTACAAGCCATATCAAACTTGGAGTTCGTAGGGCGACACGCGATCAGCAACACCTGGTTAAGCTACTGGAAGAGCATTTGAATCGGCTTGCACTTGATGCGCCGGTCAAAAGCATCAAGCTTACTGCCAAAGACTGGTTGCCCTTTTTGCCCCAGGAACAATCATTGTTTGCCGACCTGGCATTTGAGCAACCGCTGACAGCCAAAGAGAGCAATATTGAAAAATTGCTGGAACAACTGCAAGCGCGGCTGGGCAATGAAGCCATTAAAACTGTTCACAGTGTCAACGACCATCGCCCGGAATATGCCTATCGTTTTAATGAGGCTGTCGCCAAACAAAGTGAACTCATCAAACAGCAAAGGCCTTTCTGGCTGTTGCCCAAGCCGCAATTATTACCGCAAAAAGACAACCAGCCCTGGTTGAAGGGGCCTGTGGTATTACTAAAGGGTCCCGAGCGTATTGAAGCAGGCTGGTGGTCGGGCCATGATATTCGTCGCGACTATTACATTGCGATAGACAGCAGAGGAAGCCATTTATGGATCTATCAGGAACACAAGGAACATTACCGGTGGTATCTGCATGGACTGTTTGCATAGACATGTCATTCAGCGGTGTTTTATGCATAGGGAAGTTCAAATCCCCCTCAGTCCCCCTTTTAAAAAGGGGGAGGAAAACAAGGTTGCTCCAGAAGCGGGAGAGGAAAACAAGGTTGCTCCAGAAGCGGTAGAGGAAAACAAGGTTGCTCCAGAAGCGGTAGAGGAAAACAAGATTGCTCCAGAAGTGGGAGAGGAAAACAAGGTTGCTCCAGAAGGAGGAGAGGAAAACAGGACTGCTACAAGAAGGTTAGAGGAAAACCGAAACCCTTTCAGAATATGTAAAGTAACTATTCCTCCCTTTATAAGGGTGAGAAATAAAAATAATCCCTCCCTTTTTAAAAGGCTACCCAATAATCCCCCCCTTTTTAAAAGGTCACCTAACAGTCCCCCCCTTTTTCAAAGGGGG
>NZ_CDLKIE010000289.1:0-7466 GCF_975902315.1 Kaarinaea lacus
ACTTCGCCGCCGGGCTGATGATCCCACATCACCTCAACTTCGATCTGAAGGCTGGCGCTTTCCGGTGCCGGAACTTCCCGTGCCTCAATGAAACCGATTTTTTCGATGAGCTGGCTGTATGTGCTTGACCGGTATCCGGGTTACGCATTTGTTCTGCGTTACCATGATCCGCAGTTATTAATAGTTCGCCACCCACTCGTTGTATGCTATCTACGACGCGATCAAGGCATTTATCCAGAGCTTCAATTGCTTTAACGGTGGCTTCAAAGTTACCTGTATGGCCAACCATATCCGGATTTGCATAGTTACAGATTATTGCATCATATTTACCGCTTTCGATAGCCTCAACGAGTTGGTCAGTTAGTTCGTAAGCACTCATTTCGGGTTTTTGGTCATAAGTCGCTACATCCGGTGAGGGAATCAAAATGCGATCTTCGCCTGGGAAAGGTTCTTCTGCTCCGCCGTTAAAGAAAAATGTAACGTGGGCATACTTTTCTGTTTCAGCAATACGTAATTGATGCAAACCTAATTTTGAAATGTATTCGCCAAATACATTTTTTAAACGGTCAGGTGGGAACGCAACCGGTACATCAAATCCTGCGCTGTATTCAGTCAAACTGACAAAACATCCAAGTTTTGGAGTGGACTCCCTTTCAAACTCAGTAAAGTCAGGCTCAATAAATGGTCGTGTGATTTGTCTGGCGCGATCAGAGCGGTAGTTCATAAACACCACGATGTCGCCATCTTTTATCCGCGCGGGTTGTTGTCCGGTGGGCACGATGCGGGTTGGTTTTACAAACTCATCAGTTTCATCTCGCTCATATGCCATGTGTAAGCCGGCAATTGCAGTCTCAGCCTCGTAGTCTGCACTGGCGTCTGTGATTAAATCATATGCGGCTTTTACGCGTGGCCAGCGATGATCCCGGTCCATTGCATAATAACGTCCGACAATAGAAGCGATGCGTCCAGCACCCAATTCCTTAAATGTTTGATCCATGGCAGACAAGGAGGTTTCTGCGCTTTTTGGTGGGGTGTCTCTACCATCCAGAAATGCATGAAGATAGACTTCTTTGGCGCCTCGTTCCACGGCTAATTTGGCCATCGCCTGAATGTGATCTTCGTGACTATGGACACCCCCGTCAGACAGCAGTCCCATGATGTGGAGTGACTTATTGTTGTTGATTGCCTGATCAACTGCATCAGTCAGTGTTTGGTTGGTAAAAAAAGAACCGGTTTTTATGGCTCGGCTAACGCGCGTAAATTCCTGGTAGACAACACGCCCCGCACCTAGATTTAGATGCCCCACTTCTGAGTTGCCCATTTGTCCGCTGGGTAATCCCACTTCTGTGCCGGAACCCTTGATCAATGTGTGAGGGAAACGATCCCATAAGTGATCCCAGGTGGGTGTTTTAGCTTTGGCGATGGCGTTGAATTGGGAATTTTCAGAGTAGCCCCAACCGTCTAAAACGATGAGAGCAATGGGTTTGTGAACTGCTGCCATAGGTTATTGATTCAATTAAAACAGATTAAAATACTCAGTGATATGTGCTGGGGCTAAGCCCCTGGATACCCTTGATTCTAAGGGTATGATAACAGAATCCGACTATAAATGCTTCAATTTCCAGAATATTTCTCCGTTCCCTCTATGCGTGGTTTATAGTCAAATCTGCGCTGTATTGTCGCTTGTATGACATTTCCTTGCCGCAAATTTTAAGTAGAAAAACTGCTAAACATAACGATAATTAGTAATATTAGTAATTAGCGAATGTGTTATATTATTCTATTATTGCATTGTTTAGATTCGCTTTTTCCTGGATTGATGTTTGTGTGAGAGAAACACTGTGTCACCAGAAACATCGGGTGAAAAAATTTAAAGGGTGGTTTCTATGGTAGAGCAAGACATGCTCATTACAAAAGATGAGGATATCGAACGGGCTTCCCGTTCCATAAAAGCAATGTCGCATCCATTGCGCCTCAAGATTTTATGCGCACTGGGAGACCAGGAGGTGAGTGTTCAGGATATTGTGACTATGGTAGGAACTTCGCAGAGCAATATTTCGCAGCACCTGGCAATACTGAGGGATAAAGGTATTTTGTCATCAAGGAAAGACGCGAATCGAGTTTATTATCGCGTTGGCGATACTCGAACACTTCGTTTAATTGGTATGATGCGAGAAGTTTTTTGTTCGACACACTAATAATTAAATACCCAGGAAATTCAGCATCTTCCTGAGACCTGGTAGAGTTTTATCCTGTAGTTTTTTAATAATCCCGTTACTCGCCTGATTTCGTCGGTATACTGCAGCAACAGTTACCGAATAATATTTAGCCAATATAATCAGCGGCGTGAAAGTCGGTAACAGGGCTTATTCAGGCAAATACTGATGACAAATAGGTAAATAGAGAATCAGAAAGTTATGCAACAACTCATCGATTTCGCAACTAACAATATAATTCTTGTAGCGGCCTTTTTCATTATCCTGTTTCTTCTGCTACGTACTTATATAAGTCCGTCTGGTGCAAAAAATGTAACAGCAATGGAAGCGGTACGATTGATGAATCACGACAACGCATTAGTACTTGATGTGCGTACCCAGGAAGAGTATCAAAAATCCCATATTGCAAATTCAGTGAGCATTCCGCTGGGATTGTTAAGTTCCAGAATCGCAGAAATTCAGAGTCGTAAATCAGACCCAGTGATTCTGGTCTGCCAGAGTGGCAACCGCTCAATGCAGGCTGCACGGACTTTGAAAAACAGTGCATTTGATAAATTACATAACCTGTCGGGTGGAATGCTGAGCTGGGAACAGGCAAATTTACCAACAGAATCAGGACTTAAGAGTAAGTCCGGTAAAGATAAAAATGCTCAAAAAAAAACACCTAATATAAGTAGAAGCAAGGAGAGCAGTGAGGTTGTTGAACCGGCTGCTACCCACCAGGATTCACCCGACGAGAAAGAGAAAATTATTGTTTATACAACAAGTTACTGCCCATATTCGGGCAAGGTCACGCGCTTGTTGAATAAAAAAGGCGTTAACTTTCAACAAGTTAATGTAGATAACAGTCCGGATATAAAGAAAACCATACACGACCGGTCGCAGCAGACAACATTTCCCCAGGTTTTTATAGGTGAAAGTCATATTGGAAACTGCGACGAATTGCATCAGTTAGACCGAAATGGTCAGTTAGATGAAATTCTTGGCTTGAAACGAGCTTAATGAATTTTTAATATAGCAGTTGGGCAAAAGAACTATACGGGCATGGGGTTTAAGGCAGGATGCCTTAAATAAATTGGTATTAGCAGAATCGGTAATGGATATAAATTACCTGCTTTTACCATAATGGAATAGCAGTGTTCCAAGAGGGCGTAAATGAGTAACTCATTTTTTGCTAATAATAACTCGAATATTAGTAAAAGTATCAAGATTGAAATCTATAGCACCGAATTCTGTCCTTACTGCACCAGGGCGCGAATGCTATTGGATTCAAAAGGCGTATCGTATATTGAATTCCGTGTTGACCAGGATTTAAATTTACGGGATGAGATGGAGCGGCGCAGCAATCGTACCTCTGTACCGCAGATATTTATTGGTAACAGACATATAGGCGGCTTCGATGACCTTGCTGAACTTGAGTTTGGTGAGGAGCTGGATGGAATACTGGGTCTTAGGTGATTCCTCAATTTATCTTATTTCATAAATTCCATGAGCGAGTATTCCCTCATTGTTTGTTCTCAATGCAATAGCATAAATCGCTTGCCTAAAGATAAATTAGCGGCTGGAGGAAAATGTGGAGTATGTCGTGCCCCGCTATTTTCCGGGCAACCCACAGACTTGACCAGTGCCAGTTTCCAGCGCTTTATACAAAAGAACCAGCTCCCTGTTGTAGTTGATTACTGGGCATCATGGTGTGGCCCATGTAAGATGATGGCCCCGGTTTTTGCGGCGGCAACACAACAAATGGAGCCCTATGTTCGTTTTGCTAAAGTGAATACTGAGTCTGAGCAGGCACTTGCTGCTGCCGCAAACATCCGAAGCATACCTACGCTGGTTATCTACCGTGATGGGCAGGAAGTTACAAGAATCGCCGGTGCCATGGATCAGCAAGGCTTGACGTCCTGGATAAAACAGAATATTTGAGGCGATACGTTGATTGATAATTTAATGACGTGTCACCTGGAATTATTTAGAAAAACTCTATAACAAATTATAAAGGTATATCTTACTATGTCTGAATCACAATCAGCTGCTGCTGAAAATACGGAAAACCAACAGCAATTTGCTATGCAGAAAATCTATGTAAAGGATTTATCTTTCGAGACACCCAATTCACCAGAAGTTTTTACCCAGGAGTGGAAGCCAGATGTAAATGTTGAGCTGGATACCAAAGGTAAAGCAATAGCAGAGGATGTACATGAAGTGGTATTGGGTATTACGGTGACCGTCAAGATGGATGATAAAGTTGCTTATTTAGTTGAAATACATCAAGCGGGCATTTTTACCATTAAGGGATTTCCTGACAATGAACGTGGCGCGATGCTTGGCAGTTATTGCCCGAATGTCCTGTTTCCATTTGCGCGTGAAGTAATATCTGATTTAGTCACCAAGGGTGGTTTCCCACAGTTACTTTTAGCGCCGGTAAATTTCGATGCCATTTATCATGAGCATCTTCAGCGAATGCAGGCACAGTCGGGAGAACAGGCAACTTCCGGCGATGAAGCGGTTCATTAATCGCGCCATTCGTTAACAGGTGTTACTAAACGCATTGTGAATTCTGTCGAAAAACCAATTGCAGTTCTTGGCGCCGGCTCCTGGGGAACCGCTATAGCGATATCGCTATCACGTGATGGAAGGCCTGCCTTGTTATGGGGCAGGGATGAAAGTCATATGTCTTTGCTGAATTCCGAGCGTTGTAATACTCGCTATCTACCTGATACTTCTTTCCCCGATACATTGCAAGTAAGCAGTGATCTTGAAAAAACCGTTGCTGATGCTGGCGACATTATTATCGTTGTTCCAAGCCACGCATTTCGCTCAATGCTGGAATCAATTGCACCTCTCCTTAGTGCAAACCAGCGAATAGCCTGGGCAACCAAGGGTTTTGAATCCGGGTCTGGTAAATTACTGCATGAAGTTGCGCTGGACGTTTTTGGTGACAAAAGACCCATTGCAGTTATTTCAGGTCCCACGTTTGCCAGGGAAGTGGCAAAAGGTTTACCGACTGCGGTTACAGTTGCATCGAGCGATACCTCATTTGCTCATTACCTGGCGGATAGACTACATACATCAACGTTCCGGGTATACACAAGTGATGACGTGGTTGGTGTTGAAGTAGGTGGTGCGGTTAAAAATGTGTTAGCGATTGCAGCCGGTATTGCGGATGGACTGGATTTTGGAGCCAATGCGCGGACTGCCTTGATTACACGGGGTCTGGCTGAAATTATGCGCCTGGGTGATGCTTTGGGTGGTCACCGAGATACTTTTATGGGGCTTGCCGGGCTGGGAGATCTGGTACTGACCTGTACCGATAATCAATCGCGCAATCGGCGTTTGGGTTTGGGACTGGGTAAGGGAGAATCCCTGGAAACTGCCCTGGCCGCCATTGATCAGGTGGTAGAAGGTGTACAGACAGCCCGCGAAGTCAATGAGTTGGCAATCAGTCACGCTGTGGACATGCCAATCAGCCAGGAGGTTTACCGGATCCTTTATGAAGGAGAAAAACCGCGTGATGCTGTACAGGCTTTGCTGTCAAGAGAACAGAAATCGGAAACGATATGAGCTAAGGTTCAGTGGTTTTGTCAAAACCGTTTTGTCGCCATGCCTCGTAAATAATAATAGCGGCTGCATTTGACAGGTTAAGGCTCCGGCTGCCCTTAAGCATAGGAATACGAATGACAGAATCCTTATCCAGGGTAGCCAGGAAGCTCGCAGTCAGTCCTCTTGTTTCCGGACCGAAAATAAAAGTATCGCCTGGTCGATAGGCCACTTCGGAAAAATTTTTCGTACCCCTGGTTGAACATGCAAATACGCGGTTCGGTTGAACTGCAGAAAAAAAATCCTCCAGAGAGTCGTGTAGTGTGACATGTGCCAGGTCGTGATAGTCCAGCCCCGCTCGGCGGAGTTTTTTATCCGTAAGGTCAAAACCCAGCGGTTTGATGAGATGAAGTTGCGCGCCACAATTTGCACTCAAGCGAATGATATTGCCGGTGTTAGGGGGTATTTCTGGTTCAACCAGGACGATATGAAACATAAACATCATCATAGCAAATTTCCAAATTGGCGCTACCAGCAAAAGCAAACCTTAGGTAATCTGTAAAAATATTGATAGAATAGTGGCACAAACAAAATGCGGCCTTCGGTTCTATGACGGAAAACGACAAAAAAATGCTAGCCAGTGAATTTTGTGGCATGCAATTCGACACTCCTTTGGTGTTATTGTCAGGCTGTGTAGGTTTTGGTGAGGAATATACGCGGGTGAAAGGTTTTTCCAACCGCGATGTAGGTGCCGTGTGCCTGAAGGGCACTACCCTGGAACCAAGGTTGGGTAATCCGCTGCACCGTCTCGCTGAAACGCCAATGGGAATGATTAATTCTATTGGACTTCAGAATCCGGGAACTGAACACGTTGTAAAAAATATTCTACCAAACCTGGATTTTGGCGAAACACGATTTATAGCCAATGTATCCGGTTCGACCATTGAAGAATACCAGGAAGTCACCCGCTTATTTGACGATTCACCAATTGATGCCATCGAGATCAATATATCCTGTCCCAACGTTAAAGAGGGTGGTGTCGTTTTTGGAAATGATCCTGAGATGTCCGCACGAGTGGTAGAAGCATGCCGTTCAGTTACTAATAAACCACTTATCACCAAGCTTTCCCCCAATCAAACCGATATCGCACACAATGCAAAATTGTGCATTGACGCAGGAACCGATGGGTTCGCTGTCATCAATACACTCATGGGAATGGCGATCGATATTGAGAACCGTGTACCGATTATTGGTGCCAACCAGGGTGGTTTATCTGGTCCTGCAATTAAGCCAGTTGCATTGCTTAAAGTGCACCAGGTTTACCAGGTATGCAAAAATCACGATATCCCTATCATTGGCCAGGGCGGAATAATGACAGCTGAAGACGCGATTGAATTTATTATTGCAGGTGCTTCAGCCGTGGGAGTTGGTACCGCGCTGTTTTATGATCCTCTGGTTTGTCCTTCAATCAATCAAGGTATCGTAGATTACCTCAAGCGCCATGAATTAACAGAGTTGCCTCAATTAATTGGCACACTTACGACTAATAGTTAGCATCTTAACGGTTAGATATTTTAATTTTCCCACCAGGCCATCGCTTTACGCGCAGTATAATGATCGAAGGCAAAGCGGAATCTCACATAGAATCCTTCTGCCGTGTATTTGGCGGCTGAAAAATCCTCATCCGTAAATCCAGTAAAATTGAATCCTGCG
>NZ_CDLKIE010000290.1:0-4491 GCF_975902315.1 Kaarinaea lacus
GTCTACAGGGGGGGAATACTCGGGTAGATATAACAAGTCCCACTAATACCTTTAATATCCCTTCTGACACAGCGATAGCACTGGCAGCGGAAGGAGTGGTAAATGGTCCGGGTCTGGAAATGCGTTTAACGGAACGCTATGACCGCTCGGGCCGCAAGGCGCAGGCACATAGCCGTTGGTTAAAAGTACATGCCGGGATACGTGGACTGGTAAACATGGAAGTGGTCGATCCGACCGGCGTTAATGATCCGGGAGTGTTACAGTTGGTGCTGGATGGTTCATCGGAGGTTCCAAACTCCGTTTTTTGCGGAGTCACAAATGCAACTGATTCATCACTTAGTTGTAGTGCCAGTCTTGATCTTGCTTCCAATCGAGTGTTGGGCACTATAGCAGTTACTGGGTCACCAGCGCTTAGCTTCGAAATAACATTTAGTGATAGCTTGAATGGTACTGTGCAATTGAACAGCCTGGTTTCCAGTGATACATGGAATGGAACGGCTCGTATTGTCAATCCGGAACTTACTGCGCGATCGGAAATTCGTTATTCGCAGGGAGTATTGGAAGAAAGGACTTATGTGAACTTTCTTAATCCAGTCCCAATGTTTGACCGGGGTGTATTAAGCTCCAACACTGGACAGGATCTGGGTGCAGGTGTCGCGACCCCAATAACTCTCTGGGATGGGGATTATTTATCGCAATTTTATAGTTATCTTGTATATCCGCTTGACGGCGTTCTAGCGCAGAAAAATGCCGCGGTAATGAGCTTTAATACGGGCAGTAGTGGTTTATTGAATGCGGATCGGTTCACGATTAACCTGGATAACAACCAGTTAGATCCAACGGCAACCCTGCGTTACGCTGTAGACTATGCGGCACCTGATCCTAATGCCTTGTTCACCACAGGTAATGTTCCTCCTGACAGGGGTGACTTTACAGTTCGTATCAATAGTGTTGTCGTGACAGCGAATACCGGCTCATTTGGTGATCCAATACCAGTCACTGAAAGCGATACGATTGAACTGTCCTGGCCCGATGTAACAGCAGATTCTGCGGATACCCGTTGGCAAGTACGTATGGGTAAAGTGCTTACGAGTGGTGGGGCGTACGTCGCGCATGAAGAAAGGCGCACCGAAAGACTGGATCACACAGCCGCAGGTTCAGGATTAACGCTTGGTGGCGGTAACTGGACATGGACATCGCCAGCTGATTTCCTGACAGGAGAATCCAATGGAACATCAGCAATCGTTCGGTTCCATGTTCGTGCATCGAATGTTGCCAATACAATGCGGGGTCAATCCAGGGGTATTCACTTTGTAGTAACGCCATAATGAAAAGTTAAAGCAAAGCGATCGTTTTTAATATCCCCGGCCTGTCCGGGGATTTTTTTAAGGCGATTGTAATCAGATGACTACGGTAATCCTAACCCAATGCCTAATATATATAGTTACTATAAAGTTGAGTAAACCGCTAAAATAATCCCTACAAACTATCCGTGTAATGTTTGGTAAATGTCCATTTCTTGATATTGGTCAAGCTTATCATTTATTAACTGTTCTGATCCCAATTTAGATCGAGTAAAGTATCTGATCACGTGCTAGGCTTATTAAGTCTATAAGCTATAAAAACAGCTGTACCTAGTCAGATCGAAATCTAATGGCGCAGAACCATACCAAGAAAATCGGGAGGCCATTGCTATGGATGCAAAGATTGTTTGGTTGTTCGTATTTGTGTTTTTGTACTGGGGATATTGCATTTTTTGGGGCATCAAAGGTGCAATGTCTGCCAAAACCGCATCGGATTATTTCATTGCGGGACGTCAAATTTCGTTGTGGGTGTTTGTATTAGCGGCAACCGCAACGTCATTTTCCGGGTGGACCTTTATGGGGCATCCCGGCTTGCTCTACCGAGATGGCTTCCAGTATGCATATGCATCCTTCTACGCCATCACTATTCCCTTCACCGGTGTTATCTTCCTGAAAAGACAATGGATATTAGGTAAACGCTTCGGGTTTGTAACCCCCGGTGAAATGTTATCATCCTACTTTAAGTCCGATTCAATTCGGCTATTAGTGGTGCTGGTAGCATTAATATTTTCAGTACCTTATCTGGGTGTGCAACTTCGGGCATCCGGGTTTTTATTTAATGTGTTAACTGATGGCATGCTCGATGTTAATACCGGCATGTGGATGTTGTCAGCCGTAGTTATCATCTATGTAGCATCGGGTGGATTAAGAGCGGTGGCTTATGTAGATACCTTGCAGGCCATATTGCTGGCCTTGGGTATTGTTGCCATAGGCATCATAGCGCTGAACTATGTGGGTGGTTGGGTAGCATTAAATGAAGGTATCGCACAGCTTGCCCAGTTTGACCAGAAGCGAACGCCAGATGGCTATAGCCATTACATCGCAATACCCGGAGTGATCCAGTTTGTGAGTAATGGACCATCGGCAGCCGGTGGTGCCTGGACCGGCATGATGATTCTCACTTATATGTTTGCACTCATGGGTATTCAGTCTGCACCAGCATTTTCCATGTGGGCTTTCTCCAATCACAATCCCAAACCCTTTGCGCCACAACAAGTATGGGCCAGCAGTTTTGGTATTGGTTTTATCCTGATGGTGTTCACTGCCATGCAAGGGTTAGGCGGTCACTTGTTAGGTGCTGACTCAGCTTTCACAGCTGCTCATCCAAATCTGGTTAATGATGTTATGAGTGCCGGTTTAGGTGGCAAGGATCTGATGGAGTCGGCCGGTAAACAGGGTATGCTGGTTCCGCAGTTGATTCACTTGATGCAGGACGCGGCACCCTGGTTGGTTGGTTTGTTGTCGGTGTGTGCATTAGCTGCCATGCAATCAACCGGTGCAGCCTATATGTCAACAGCAGGCGGCATGTTAACTCGCGACTTACTGAAGCGGTATGTTATGCCCCATGCAACTCATAGCCAGCAAAAATTATTCGGTCGTATCGGCGTTGTTATCATCGTGCTCGCCGCATTATTGGTAGCGACAACCGCAACGGATGCCCTGGTGCTGCTAGGTGGTTTGGCGGTTGCTTATGGTTTCCAGATGTGGCCGGCCTTGATCGCGGTTTGCTGGTGGCCGTGGCTAACTCGCCAGGGTGTTGTATTAGGACTTATAGCAGGTTTGATTGCAGTAACTCTGACTGAAAAGATTGGTGCTCAATTCATGCCATGGGGTCGCTGGCCGTTGACCATGCACTCTGCCGGTTGGGGTATAATCTTTAACCTGGGTATAGCGATTATCGTGTCTTCCTTCACGCAAACCAGGGAAGCGACGGAACATCGCATGACGTTCCACAACTTCCTGCGTGAACATGCGAGTCTGCCAGCTGCTAAAAAGGGTCTGGTTCCTGCGGCCTGGATTATTACCATGGTCTGGTTCTTCTTCGGTATTGGTCCTGGCGCGGTAATTGGTAACACGATCTTTGGCAACCCCAATGATGCAACGACCTGGACCTTTGGCATGCCATCGATCTGGGCCTGGCAATTACTATGGTGGGCCATAGGTGTATTTATGATGTGGTTCCTGGCCTACAAGATGGAGCTTTCGACGGTTCCAGAAACAGAGATCGAGGCGCTTCACGAGGATATTGGTGATATCAGTCTGAGTGTCGATAAGCCTTAGTAATATTAATCACCATTACTTTTAGTAATTATAAACTCGTTGTAACAACAAATATGGAAGGGGAAGTTTCGGCTTCCCCTTTTGTTTGGTCAGGTGTAGAAATATGGTGTATTTTGTTTTATCAGTTTTAATTTTGGCAGTAGCCTTGTTTTTTCCCATTAGTAAATTAATCTGGGTGTTGAGTGTTCGGCGCTTGCAGCGCAAGTTGAATACAGAGTTAACCGATGCTGATGCCCAGGGCCAGTTAGCACGAGCACGATTTTTAGCAACGCTCGTCTCGTTAGTATTTTCATTCCTGTTTAATGTTAACCTGCTAGGCTGGCCGGTTCATGGATGACAGCCTCTACAAATTTTTAAAATATACCGCCATCACTCTTACTATAGCCTGGGTTGGCTGGTCCGCTTATGACAGTTTCATCAAAGACATTCAGCCAGGTGATGATGCTTACCTGACGGCAAATAAGTTTTTCGAAGATGGTCAGTACGAACAGGCGCTCGATGAATATAGCCTGGCATTGCAGGACGTGCCTGACCACATCCATGCTTTGCGAGGTAAAGCGCGTACATTAGTGCAGCTCAACAGGTATGATGAAGCCTTACAGGTATTTAATATAGCAATTGCCCATGAACCAAATTTTGCCGGTTCTTATGCCAATCGGGGTATTCTTTACGATCGCATGGGTCAGTATCAAAAAGCGCTCGAAGACTATGAACGTGCCCTATCCCTGGATCCGGAACTGGCCGATGGGCCTCATTGGCTAACACGCTTTTTACGACTCCAGCCTGACAAACCTCCTACCATTGCTGACAGGGCACAGTATCTGAAGCAGGAACTGGCAAAGCCTGA
>NZ_CDLKIE010000291.1:0-3574 GCF_975902315.1 Kaarinaea lacus
TAATATTTCCGCAACCCTGAATAAAAAAACCTATACTAATGGCGAGCGGGTTCAAATCAAGGTAAAAGCCAAAGAAGACATGTACGTTTTAATCGCCAACTACACTTCAACAAACAATATCATCCCTATTTTCCCTTCGCCGTATCACAAAAATAACCTGCTTAAAGCAGGTAGCACCCTGGCTATTCCTGAACTGGATAATTCGCACTTTACACTGGCGGTAAGCAATTACGCTGGCCACAAGGAGGACGTAGAGGCATTTCTGGTTTTTGGCTTTCAGCAAAATCCTGAAACGAACAATATTCCCTGGTCTAATATTTTCAAGGCAGGTGAAGAAATTAATTACCCGGATTTCTTCAACACCTTAACCGAGCTGCCAATCCATTCAATAGCACAACAAACCCTGGTTTACCGAGTAGTCAACGACAACAGCCATAGCAAAGAAAAATAACCGTCAAAGTTTGCACTATATCGTGGCAAGGCAGTTTTTCATTATTTGCTCTACCTGCTAAGCCCATCCCGCCCGCAATCTACCTGGCTCCTAACTCAGCCAACCCTCAAAACACGTAATCTCACCCGGTTCGCCCAGGGATATTTTTCAAAATTTTTCCTGTTTGGTATCAATAGTAATTACCGAATACAGTGAGCAACGCATTCAGGAAGACAAACGCTTAGAAAACAACAGGTAAGATAAGCCACTAAAGGGGTAGATCAGTGCGCACAATACAAAAATTATTAACATTAGTCATAGTATTTTTGGCGGCTAACATTGCATATGCAGAACAGGTCACTTTTCAAATAAAAGCCGTTGTTGATCATATTTATGATCCAGATAATGCAATGGCAGACCGAATCAAACTCGGCGAGAGCCTGACCAGCACATACACCTTCGACACCACTATACCTGATACGGCCAGTTCACCGATTTATGGATTTTATAACCAGGCCAATAACAAATCGAACGGATTCAGCCTTATCATTAAAAAACTCAGCGCCACTCCAATAACATCACGCAATATTGATTTTCATTCGATAAACACCTGGAACAGCCATGGCGATTTTTATTATGCGGAAAGTAAAATGCGCTCACCAGTCGGCAATGGTATAACAATAACATATGTTGGACTGGAGATATTTGATATCACCGGCCAGGCCATACCTGACGATAAACTCACTAACATACCACCAAATATCAGTTTCGCGCGCGATAAAAATTTACTGATTTCCGGGAGATCGGATAATGCCGGTGAAGATTTCGAAATTCGGGCAAAAATTTATTCCATCGTTAATGCCGGGCGCGCAAATACAATAGCGAGCCAGGACTTTTAAGCAACAGGCTCACGCGGTGCCGCACAATGAGATTCCAGCACCTTAGATCTTGCCAGATCATAGCATTGACTTTGCGTCGTTAATAAATCGGTTCAGGATCTGGATCTGGATCTACGATTATATTTGCCTGCGCATATTGCAATTCAAATTTAAACAGAATTAATTTTCAAATTTTCTGTAACAGGGTATCAATAACTAGCAGGGATGCGCCATGTATATATGCCATCAATAATTAGCTAAGAACATTCACAGAAATTGTGAGATAGAACATACAGCATAGATAGAAGGGGAAAAACATGAAGGTAATTATTGTCGGGGGATCAGCAGGCGGCGCCAGCGTTGCTGCTCGCTTGCGTAGACTGGATGAGACAGCCGAAATTACAATTATCGAGAAAAGCGCCACTATTTCTTTTGCAACATGCGGCATACCCTACTATCTGGGTGGCGTAATAAGTGATCGGCAGCGCCTGAATGTTGTCGAGGAAGAAGAATTTGTGGAACTGCTTAATGTAGACGTGCGAACCAATAGTGAACTGATTGCCATCGACCGATCACGTAAGAAAGTGCTCGTGAAAGATAACCAGAATGGCACGTTATACGAACAATCCTATGACAAACTGGTTCTGGCGCCAGGTGGACTACCTGTCATTCCCGATGTTGAAGGCGCTACAAACTCAAATGTATTCACACTACGCAACGCTGAAGACACAGACTACGCCTATAACTATGTAAAGGAAAATGACTGTCAAACGGCATTAATTGTAGGTGCGGGTTTTATTGGTCTTGAGTTAGCAGAAAATTTGAGAACAAGGGGCATCAACGTACATGTCCTTGACAATTCGAACCAGGTCATGGGTGCCTGGGACTATGAAATGGCCGCCGTTCTTCAGCAACACTTGCGATCTAAAAATGTCAACCTGGTACTTAATGACAGCCTGAATCGTATCACGGATAATGGTGCCGAATTAGAAAGCGGCGTTTTTCTCGCGGCAGATGTGATTTTCCTGTGTATAGGGGTAAAACCAAACAACAGACTGGCACGCCATTGCCGGCTGGAGATAGGCAGTCACGGAGGAATCAAGGTTGACCAAAGATTGATTACTTCTGACGAAGATATATTTGCCCTCGGGGATGCCATTGAAGTACAAAACAACATTACCAATCAGCAGTCACTTATTCCGTTAGCAGGTATCGCACAAAAGCAGGCGCGCATTGTTGCGGACAATATCTGCGGAATGCACAAAGTATTCGATGGTGCGCACGGCAACGCAATCGCTAAAGTGTTCGACTTAACAATAGGCATCGCTGGATTATCTGAACAGGAGATTAAAAGCAAGTCAATAAACTATCAAAAGAGCTATATTGAAACGCTTTCTCATGCAGGCTTCTACCCCGATTCTTTCCCACTCATTATCAAGTTGCTATTTACTGCAAGAACTGGCCGAATCCTGGGCGCGCAAATAGTAGGGTCAAGAGGGGTTGATAAGCGCATCGATGTTTTTGCCAGCGCGATAAAATTTGAAAGAACCATTCACGATCTTGCTGAGCTGGAGTTGGCGTATGCCCCTCCTTTCTCCTCCGCCAAAGATCCTGTCAACCTCATTGCCATGACGTCTATTAACATGCAGGAACATGACTACCAGGTCATACACTGGGATGAACTGGATGATTATGTTAGTAAGGGCGCACTACTACTCGACGTTCGGACGCTCGAAGAATATGAGCTTGGCTGTCTGGATGGCGCAATGCATATCCCACTCGGCGAACTGCGCAGCCGCTACCAGGAATTGCCTTTCGACAAAACAATTGTGGTTTATTGCCAACAGGGCAAAAAAGGATACTTTGCTTCCAGGATACTTAAACAATATGGATTTAATGATGTACGGAATCTTAGCGGCGGACAGAAGCTTTACAAGGTGGTACAACAAGAGCGGTCAATTAATCAGACTCTTAAACGATTTTCAGCGTCTATTGTGCCGATACCATTAAAAAGCACTAAAATTAGCGATAGTAATCTAAATGAAGAACAAATTGATCCACGTAACAGTGACAGCACTGCGGCGGAAAAAGTCAGGCATATCGATGTTACAGGCATGACCTGTCCTGGTCCCATTATGCATGTCAAGAAACAAATTATAAATTGCGCGCATAATGAACTTATCAAAATTTCTACGACTGATCCTGGCTTTGTTAAAGATATTAAAATCTGGGTACTAAAAATGGGACATGAACTGGTTAGCATCAA
>NZ_CDLKIE010000292.1:0-3491 GCF_975902315.1 Kaarinaea lacus
CATTGGTATCGAAGCGAACTATCGCATTAATCATGCGGCGTTGATAATTGGACCAGGGGTCGGTTGCTTTTTCCTGCGCCGGTTGTGCGCTTTTTCCTTTTAAATAATCTTTAACCTGGCCAATGGAAATGCCTTTATCCAGTAACTCGAGCACTTGCTGGATAAGGTCAATGTCGTTTTGAGTATACAGTCGGTGGCCTTTGGGAGTGCGGATCGGTGTAATAAGACCGTAACGGCGTTCCCAGGCGCGCAGTGTGATGGAATTCACGCCGGTCAGGCTTGAAACCGTGCGAATTGGATACAGTTCTTCTTCACCGGGTAAATTTTCTGTCTGTTGTTTGTTTTGCGCCATCACGAGTACCTTTCGCTTTGAGTCTGCTGTTCGATAATCTACTACAATTTTCTATTTCCAACTTGTACAAGTATAGACTATGGTGTATAAGTATTGTATAGGATTTTGCGATTTATTGGAACTAAACTTATACAGGTTGTACAAATACGTCAACTACGACGATTGAATTACCCCGATGAGGCCATTGCTATGAAATCTAACAGACTGTTTTTATTGATTTTATTCAATTTATTTGCCGCGAGTATGATACCGACAGCCGTCATGGCGGAGAGCGAAATGAGCTGTCCGGACACCCTCAATTTCACCAAACGCACCCTCGCCGGCGAAAAGGAGGTCAATCTCTGTAAGGAATACCTGGGTAAAGTGGTGGTCGTCGTTAATACCGCCAGCAAATGTGGTTACACCTACCAGTACGAAGGACTCGAAGGTTTATACCGTAAGTACAAAGATAAAGGCCTGGTGGTGATTGGTTTCCCATCCAATGACTTCGGCGGCCAGGAACCGGGAACAGAAAAACAAATACAGGATTTTTGCCGGTTAACTTACGGTGTTGAGTTCCCAATGTTTGAGAAAACACGTGTCTCTCGTTATAACGCGGGTCCAGTTTATAAAACCCTGGCAAAAATTTCAGGTGAATATCCGCAATGGAATTTTCACAAATACGTTCTGGACCGTAACGGCAAGCTTGTGGCCAGCTTCAATAGCAAAGTTGAACCACAGGGCAACAGGATGATAACGACCATAGAAGGATTGTTGTAATGTCAGTTGAAACCAGGCAAAAGATACATGTTGGAATCAGTAGTTGTTTGATGGGGCAAAAAGTTCGTTTTGATGCCAACCATAAAGAACAGCGGTTCATTACGCAAAAACTGGCGCAACGGTTTGAGTTTGTCCCGGTTTGCCCTGAAATGGCAATCGGTTTGGGTGTACCGCGCACCCCAATTCATCTCATAGGAGATCAGCACCATCAGCGAGTTGTGAATGTAAAAGATGAAACCATCGATGTAACCCAGCCATTGATTGATTTTGGGCAGCAAAAGGCGAAACAGCTGGACTTCATCAGTGGTTACATCTTTAAAAAAGGCTCACCCAGTTGTGGGTTGTTTAACGTGAAGATCTATAAAAGTAAAACCCAGGTGTTAAATAGCGGCACTGGAATTTATGCCCAACAAATCATTGAAAATAATCCCTTGCTGCCGGTTGAGGAAGAAGGGCGGTTAAAAGACGATAATTTGAGACACAATTTTTTACAACGCGTGGAAGTTTATCATCGATGGCAGCAGCTAGTCGCGCGCGGGCTAAGTAAAAAATCCATCATCGAATTTCATACCAGGCACAAGTTCATGTTGCTTGCACATTGTGAAGCTACCTATCGCACGCTAGGGCCAATGATCGCGCAAGCAGGGGATACAGATCTGGATTCATTTGCTAATGAATATATTGCGATGCTGATGAATGGACTGAAAAAACCGAGCTCGCGTGGCAAACATACTAACGTCCTGGAACATCTTTTAGGTTACTTTAAGCGTGATCTCGACATTCACGACAAATCCGAAATGCGTGAATTGATAGAAGGCTATCGCGCTGGCAAGGTTTCCCGTGAAGTGCCGCTAACCATGTTGAAGCATTATTTGCGTAAATTTCCCAGTAGCTATGTGAATCAACAATATTATCTGAGTCATTGTTATTCCAGCCTGTGATTTTTTAATTCAGCCCAGTCCGCAGAGCGCTGTTGTTTTACAGGTTTTCAATAATATTGTTGATAAGGTCTGATATTTTTCAGCAGTTCTTCGAAATTATTCGGCCAAATTTTATAATAAATCGCGCTGCTTCAGGCTGGCTCCGCTTTGCGACGTCTGAATAATCGTCGCAGAAAACCCTGTTTGCGTTTCGCGATTGCCGTGGAATCGTAATTCTGGTCAGCGGTTCCATCAAAGTCTTTGGTTATTACAAAAAGTCTCAGCAGTTTGTCGATGAATGCGTCGTCAAATTCGTAAGGTGTAAATGCATCGTATCCGTGGTCTTTAAGCAGTTTCGTTACATTTTCTTCAAGAGCGACATATTTCATTGACCAGTTGGTAAAGTATCTCTGGTTTATGCGATTGATTGACAGGCTCTGTACGTTTTCGTGACGAGGATCTTCAGCAATTTTGTTGTAAAGCTGGTTAACGACATCCTGGTTGCCCTCCAGACATTGAAAAAAATAATTATTGCTGAAATAAAGAACGCCACCGATCTGGTGTCGAGGATTATTTTTCCTGGATTGCATTAGTATCCGTCCAACATCGACCTGTATGCCGCCATAATCCTGGTTGGCGGGATTTGTTGATTCACTTGCATAAATTAGGCGGATTAACGGAGTCATAAAATTCACCTTGTTATTCTTCCAATGAGCTGAAAATTATCTGTTCGAGATAGAGCGCGAAATATCATACTATCCGTAGTGTTATTCTTCAGGTGAAGCGTTAACTATAATCATAAAACCGGTTGATACATTTGTCATCCATTCTGACAGGTTAAAACAGTAATGTCGTCAAAGTGACTGATATTGAATGCAATAAAATAAGCATAAAAATTATGGTATAAGGGAATTGGAAAGTGCATTTATCCATTAGTCAGTCTATGGCTCATTTAATGTCAGGCAGGGTGCGACAGAAATTATCGTTTTCCCTTACTTTCTGCCAACCGGCCGACATAATAGTGCATGTAGTGAAAAGTATTTCAGCGGAAGTTATGCCTGTAAAAGAAAAATATCCAGAGGTTCAAACTACCATAGCACCTCATTGAGGCTTTTCATCGCATTTGCCACGAATTATTTTGACATTGTCAGTGATGAAAACACCAAGATGTAAAGGCTACGATGTAAAGAATGTTAGCGCTTCAGTTTCCGAAAGTTATTATAGTTATTCAATGACTGTTTGCGCGTATTCATGATATCCAGGATGGGTCGCGGATAGTTTTTGCCTACGACAATATCGATTTCCTGTATTGCCTTATACGGTGCATTCCAGGGTTCGTGAATATAACGTGTTGGGAAATTCATTAACTCAGGTATCCATTCCCTAATATAGTCACCGGCAGGATCAAACTTTTTTCCCTGGCTTACTGGATTGAATATGCGGAAGTAGGGTGCTGCATC
>NZ_CDLKIE010000293.1:0-9990 GCF_975902315.1 Kaarinaea lacus
CGGTAGTGAAAACTTCAGTTCCCGATTCATCCATCATTTCGAGCGCGCGACCACCACCACGTGCCACACAGGTTAGAGGATCTTCTGCCACGATGACCGGTAGGCCGGTTTCTTCCATCAGCAGACGATCGAAATCCCTTAATAACGCACCACCACCGGTTAATACCATGCCACGCTCTGCGATGTCAGCACCCAACTCGGGTGGTGTTTTTTCCAATGCAGTTTTTACAGCGCCCACGATACCAGCCAGGGGTTCCTGCAATGCTTCCAGAATTTCATTGCTGTTAAGCGTAAAACTCCTGGGTATACCTTCGGCCAGATTTCGACCTCGCACTTCGATTTCCCGTACCTCATCGCCTGGATAAGCACTGCCAATATCGTGTTTAATGCGTTCCGCGGTGGATTCGCCGATCAAGGTACCGTAATTACGCCGTACATAATTGGCGATTGCCTCATCAAAACGGTCTCCACCAATACGAACCGAAGCAGAGTACACGATACCGGCCAATGAAATGACTGCGACTTCCGTGGTACCGCCACCAATATCCAGGATCATGGAGCCGTTGGCTTCATGTACTGGCATGCCAGCCCCGATAGCGGCTGCCATGGGTTCTTCAATGAGATACACTTCCCGCGCGCCAGCACCGGCTGCTGATTCTTTGATCGCTCGACGTTCTACCTGGGTGGAGCCACAAGGCACACAGATCAGCACACGTGGGCTGGGGTGTAGAAATTTGAACTTGTCCTTATGGACTTTGTGGATGAAATGCTGAAGCATTTTTTCCGTCACGGTAAAATCAGCGATAACACCGTCTTTTAAGGGGCGAATTGCCTGAATATTACCCGGTGTTCGGCCTAACATGCTCTTGGCCTCAAGTCCTACGGCAGCAATATTTTTGGGATTACTCGTGCCACGTTCCATACGGATGGCGACTACGGAAGGCTCGTCCAGAACGATGCCTTGTCCCTTTACATATATAAGTGTGTTGGCTGTCCCTAAATCAATCGACAAATCGTTTGAAAAAGTGCCACGTAGTTTAGAAAAGTATCCCAAGATATTGAACTCACTAGTGAATGTTAAGATTGCGCTAATTTATCAGTGCACGCGCTTTTGGGCAAGGCACCAATTGTGTTAACGTCTCAAGTTTTAAACATATCGGCAAAAATTTATCGGCATTTAGCAGGAAAACTGGAAAAAATAATATGTCGCTCACAAAACAAGATGTAGAAAATATAGCTCACCTCGCAAGACTCGCAATTGATGAGGCTGATATACCCAATTATGCGAATAATTTATCCAATATCCTCGAACTCGTTGAACAGATGAACGCCATCGATACTGCCAATGTGGAACCAATGGCTCATCCTCTGGATGCTGTACAACGTTTGCGCAAAGATGAAGTCACCGAGGAGAATCAACGCGAACACTACCAGCAGGTGGCACCGCTGACCGAAGCGGGTTTGTTCCTGGTGCCCAAGGTTATCGAGTGACAATTTAAATCCATTAGTTTAAAACCGTTTTGTTAAACCATTGTTGTGAAACCATAGTCGTGTTACTGAGAACTGGGTCACACGCAAGCCAGTTTTTAACAGGTAGATCATCACGGGCGCAAAATATCACAAGCGCGAAACATTGCAAAACAGTATAGACCTAAAACGCAAAGAATATTTCATACTGGAGTTTTAATGCATAACAAAACCATTGCTGAACTGGCGAAGTCTCTGGCTTCCGGTGAATTCAGCAGCGAAGAACTAACAAGCCATTATCTTAAGCGAATCGATCAATTGGGTGATCAACTCAATTGCTACGTGACGGTTACTGCGGATTTAGCGCTTCAGCAAGCGCGCGATGCCGACCAGGACAGGGCAAAAGGTAACGCACATGCTTTGGCGGGTGTGCCTTTATTGCACAAAGACATCTTTTGCACCAATGGTGTTAAAACCAGTTGTGGTTCCAAAATGCTGGATAATTTTTCCGCGCCTTATGATGCAACCGTTGTCAGCAAATGCAAACAGGCCAACATGGTGATGCTCGGTAAAGCCAACATGGATGAGTTTGCCATGGGTTCGTCCAATGAAACCAGTTTTTACGGGCCGGTGAAAAATCCCTGGAATATTGAAACCGTTCCCGGTGGTTCATCGGGTGGATCAGCTTCTGCTGTTGCTGCACGATTGGCACCTTTAGCCACCGGAACAGATACGGGGGGATCCATTCGTCAACCGGCAGCTCTGTGTGGTATTACCGGACTAAAACCCACCTATGGTCGTGTATCCCGCTATGGCATGATTGCCTTTGCATCGAGTCTCGATCAGGCGGGACCCATGACGCGTACCGCGGAAGATGCAGCGTTATTACTAAATGTAATGGCAGGCTTCGATGAGAAAGATTCGACATCCGTCGATCAACCCGTACCGGATTATTCCGCAACATTGAATGATAGCCTGGACGGTTTAAAAATCGGATTGCCAAAAGAATATTTTGATGAAGGCCTCGATAGTGATGTCGCCAAACTGGTTGACGACGCCATTAAACAATATCAGTCCATGGGTGCTGAATTAGTCGATATCAGTTTACCCAATACCAAGACGGCAGTGTCGACTTATTATGTTGTGGCTCCAGCGGAATGTTCATCTAATTTGTCCCGCTTTGACGGTGTGCGGTTTGGTTACCGATGTGAAAATCCCAAAGACCTGGAAGACTTGTACAAACGCTCACGCGGTGAAGGTTTTGGCCAGGAAGTTAAACGCCGCATTATGATTGGGACCTACGTACTTTCGGCGGGCTATTACGATGCGTATTATTTGAAAGCACAAAAACTGCGTCGCTTAATCAGTGACGACTTTAAGCAGGCCTTTGAAAAAGTGGATGTGATCATGGGGCCGACTTCGCCTACTACCGCGTTTAAGATTGGTGAACGCATGGATGATCCCGTATCCATGTATCTTTCCGATGCCTATACTATTGCAACAAACCTGGCGGGGCTGCCGGGTATGTCAATTCCCGCGGGATTGGTCAATGGATTGCCTGTGGGATTACAAATCATAGGCGGTTATTTTCAGGAAGCCAGGTTACTAAACGTAGCTCATCAGTTTCAGCTACAAACGGATTGGCATAAGCTTTGTCCTGCAGGATTTGAGTAAGACTACCGGGAATATTTATTATTTTGATAAACCAGGTTTCATTAATCGAGAGTATGATATGGATTGGGAAGTAGTAATCGGACTGGAAATTCACGCGCAACTGTCAACCAAAAGTAAAATCTTTTCCGGTTCATCGACCGCCTATGGTGCTGAGCCTAATACGCAAGCCAATGCAGTGGATCTGGGATTGCCGGGTGTTTTGCCTGTGTTGAACGAAGAGGTAGTGCGTATGGCAGCCAAGTTTGGTCTGGCGATTGGTGCAACTGTTGCGGAACACTCGGTATTTGCCCGTAAAAATTATTTTTATCCTGACTTGCCCAAGGGCTACCAGATCAGTCAGTACGAGTTACCTATAGTGCATGATGGCAAACTGGATATTGTTCTGGATGATGGTGTTACCAAGACGATTGGTGTTACCCGGGCTCACCTGGAAGAAGATGCGGGCAAATCCCTGCACGAAGATTTTCACGGCATGACAGGTATAGATTTAAACCGTGCCGGCACACCGTTACTGGAGATTGTCTCGGAACCCGATATGCGTTCTGCGCAGGAAGCTGTGGCATATATGAAAAAGATACACTCCCTGGTGCGTTACCTCGAAATCTGTGATGGTAATATGCAGGAAGGTTCGTTTCGTTGTGATGCCAATGTATCAATTCGCCCCAAAGGTCAGGAAGAGTTTGGAACTCGCACCGAGTTGAAAAACATCAACTCTTTTCGCTTTGTGGAACGCGCCATCAATGTGGAAATTGAACGTCAGATTGATGTCATCGAAGGTGGCGGTAAAGTAGTGCAGGAAACGCGTTTGTACGATGCGGACAAAAATGAAACCCGTTCCATGCGCACCAAGGAAGAAGCAAACGATTATCGTTATTTTCCTGATCCTGATTTATTACCGGTTGTTATTGATGAGAAATACCTTAACGATGTGCGAAAAACCTTACCGGAATTGCCTGACGAGAAACAACATCGCTTTGAGGCACATTACGGGTTAAATGCTACGGATGCCGGGATTCTCACAGCAAGCCGGGATATGGCGGATTTTTTTGAGAGCGTGGCGAAGATCAGTGAAGAGCCTAAGTTATCAGCCAACTGGATCATGGGTGATTTGCTGGGCGCGCTTAACAAAAATGATCTGGATTTGTCGCAAAGTCCGGTTACTGCAGAGATGCTGGGCGGTATGCTAAAGCGTATCGCTGACAATACCATTTCCGGCAAGATTGCCAAGGAAGTGTTTGAAGCCATGTGGCAGGGCCAAGGTGATGCCGATACTATTATTGAAAAACGTGGTTTGAAGCAGATTACCGATAGCGGCGCCATTGAAAAAATTATTGATGAAATAATTGCCAACAATCCTGGGCAGGTAGAACAATACCGGAGTGGCAAGGATAAAGTATTCGGTTTCTTTGTCGGGCAAGTAATGAAAGCCAGCAAAGGCAAAGCCAATCCCCAGCAGGTCAATCAATTGCTAAAAGATAAACTAAAATAAGCAATATTTATCTACCGGGAATACCAGGCTAAAACTACTTCACCTTTTCCAGGACTTCAGCAAGGCCGAGTCTTCTAATAAGTGTTGCTTGATCTAGAATATAATTATGCATGATGGTGATTTGCATCAACGGTTTTTATTTGAGTATCTGGCAGTACGCGGTGAGCTGGTGCATCTCAATCAATCATGGCAGGAAATTCTTAAGCGCCATGAATATCCCGAGAACATTCGAAATATTCTAGGTGAAATGGCCGCGGCAGCCATGCTCCTCTCCGCAACGTTAAAATTCAAGGGCTCCCTGATTATGCAAATCCAGGGTAATGGCCCACTGTCGATTGCCGTAATTGAAGCGACCAGCGAGCGCACCTTGCGAGGGTTGGCTCAGTGGGATGGTGATATATCCAGGATGAACCTGCTGGAAATGGTGGGGAAAGGCACACTGGTAATCACTATTGATCCAGAGGCTGGTGAGCGTTACCAGGGTATCGTTGACCTGGGTAGCGGTGATATTGGTCAGGCACTGGAAAATTATATGTTGCGATCGCAACAACTGGATACCCGTCTTTGGCTTTATGCGGACGGTTCCTGTTGCGCCGGTATGCTACTGCAGAGGATGCCTGATGATATTAGTGGCGATAACCTGGTTGAAGATGAAGACGCCTGGTCGCGGGTAACCCAGCTGGCCAATACAGTAACGAACGACGAACTCGCCTTGCTACAATTTGAAACCCTTATTAGACGCCTGTTTCACGAAGAAGATGTTCGTATATTCGAAAAAGACCCGATCAGTTTTCGCTGTTCCTGTACACGGGATCGCGTTGCCGATATGTTGCGAATGATAGGCTACGAAGAAGTGCAATCTATCTTGAAATCTGAAACCAACGTGGGTGTCAACTGCCAGTTTTGCAATCATTATTATGAGTTTGACAAGGTGGATGTTGAGGAAGTATTTGCGGCCAATGTAGCATCCGATAAACCCACGACAAAACATTAGCCGGGTATACGGTCAGGTTAGTTCAGCGCCGGTACACCTTTCTACGAAACGCTTTTACCTTTTAACTAAGATACATAGTCCCATGAAGAATGAGACTGGTCGTCTACATTGACGTACATACGTACCTGGTTCCTGCCTTTGCTTTTTGCCTGGTAGAGTGCTTTGTCGGCATTGTAGAGCAGGTTTGTCAAACTTTCATCGGGAGGCAGGGAAGTGTCAGCATGACTAACTCCAATGCTGGTGGTTTGAGGGATAATTGTGTCCTTAAACGCGGTAGGATTTTGTTCCAGCGTGCTGCGAATTTTTTCAGCCAACAGGCGACTGCCTTCATGGGAGTCATTGATGCTAAGAATCAGGAATTCTTCACCGCCAATCCGGAATACATAATCATTAGCGCGTGATGTTTCCTTTAACAGTTGTGCCAGGTGTGTAAGACACTGGTCGCCGGCAAGATGGCCATGACGGTCATTGATCTGTTTGAAATGGTCGAGGTCCAGCAGGATACCAGACAGGAACAGGTGATCCCGTTGTGCCTGCGCCAGTAAGCGTGGAAAAATGTCCTGCAGATATCGGCGATTATGCAGTTTGGTTAGCGAGTCGGTAATAGCTGACTCTTCCAGCTCCTGGTGTATGCGGTCGATTTCTTCCTGCTTTTCACGTAAGGCCTGCAGCATTTCCGCAAACTGATTGGATAATATACCGATTTCATTTTTTTCATGCGACTGGTTCATGACCGGTAAATTGCCATTGGCAACAGCGCGAGTAATGTAAATTAACTCTGTTAACGGGCGATTGAAATTTCTGACGATGATTAATCCCATCCAGAGTATGGCAAATGCGCCAGATAAGGTTAGCAACAATACAATACGGCTGTGACGTTCCAGTTTCTCCAGTAAATCACGCATCGACACTCCGTACCAAAGGTTGGCAATTTTGCCAGTAGCACCTGTTAGTACAATGGGACGAACCTGGTAAGATTCACCATTGACGTCGAGCAGACCATCAATCAATGAAAACTGCTGACTTTCCGCTCCGGGCAGGTTGGACTGAAGTATTACACTGTCATCTTCAATAAACAAATAACCGCCGCTGTATTGTTGATGTTTCTTGAGCCAGACGTTGTCAATGATATGAGTGAGCGCCACAACACCGAGGCGCGTGCCCTGATATGAGATTGGCGCCCAGGTGATCATTTCCAGTCCCTTGCCGGACTGGATATAAAAGATTGGTTTGCTGGAAACTTCAAGATGGTTGACCAGTTCTCTGGCCAGGTCCTGGTGTTCGTTGCCTAACAGTATTCTGCCATTATTGCCAAGAATTATTCGCCGCTTAACGGGAAGCCAGCCATAGTGGCGTTTGTATAAAGATTTCAGGGCTTCATTGTCGGTACCAACTTTTACAACCATGAATACGTATTCTTTGATACGCAGGTCGTCGCGCACGATCTCGGCGTAGTGGAGCAACTCGTTCTCTTCCATTTCGAGATTACCGTTTAGTAACTGGGCAGTGTTGGTGACACTGTTTTCTGCTTCTTCCAGAATTACGTTACGTGAATAGATATAGGTATACACCAGGGTGGCTGTTAAGAAAGCCACCAGTAAAATTGTATATGCTATTAATCTAAACCGGTACGTCGACAACATAGTTAAGCTACGGGATCATTTACTTGGCAAAATTTATTTCTTCATTGACAGTTGTCGTTGCGGGTTTAAAGGAAGCAACTGATACTGCTTTGCAACGCGGCGAAACGCGGGACCAGTTTGTGCCTCTTGTATGAGTTTGACAACATCCGGTGACGGATCCTGCGATGTGATTGCAGACATTTGACGGAAAAATGGATAACTGCCGTTCTTCAGATTTTCAGCCGTTGGCGCGACGCCTCCCACCTTAATGGCCTTGACCTTGTCGTTGGGTTTAAATTTCCAGGTGGAGCCGGTATGACCGATGGAGCTTTTAAAATCATTAATACGTTGCACCATGGCGGAAGCGCTTTTGACATTCAGGCGTTCCTGGCGAAATTCCTTTTTGCCGGGAAGAATGGTTTTCCAATGTCCCGGACGTTTTTTGCAATGCAGGCGTGTTACCAGCACGATAGGCTCATCGTTTCCGCCTACTTCTTTCCAGTTCAGAATGTCACCTTTAAAGATTGCTTTTACCTGTTTGACACTAAGGTTATCTACTGGATTAGTTTTATGTGTCAAAATTAGTATTGGTTCTTTGGCGAGCGGGTAAACGATCAATTTGTGTTTTTCAATTTCCTCGTCCGATAAAGGGCAGCAAACAAAACCAAAGGTTTCATGACCGATCGTGTTTTGTTTGGCAGCCTTGATGCCAGCATTACAACCAACACCCAGCATGGAATTTTCACCAAACAGGATGGTTTCGCGTCCTGTTGCGCGTTCCAGATCTTCCTTCAATGCGTCAAATACGATCCACGCAAAGTGTGCTCCCGCACCCATAAGGGGATTGTTTTCATTGCTTTGCTCTGCTTTGGCTATGCAGGTGATGCTGACGAGCGTAACCGCGCAAATAAGAATTAGAAAAAATGTATAGTTCTGGCGAGCAATCGAACGAAACATGTGGTGGTCCTCTTTAAGAAATTACTGTTTAACCACTTGGCTAATTGTTATTCATACTTCTTTACAGCTATCGGTTATAAACTGACAAACTTTAAATTCACAGCTACGTAAAATTATGATTTTTCGAAGAATATTTGCTGCCAGGAGGGAAAATGAATTACAACGTGAAAACATCTCTGCGGTCTCTGCTTATGCTATTGCAAAACAACAACATGTATTAAAGGGTACTGCCTGCTTCATATTTTTTATTTAAACATAGAACTAATGCTTTTATAAAGTAATCTGATATAAAAAATAATTATAAAATTGCTACGCGTAACGATTAGCTTTGTATGCTCGTCAAGACCCAGGAATATTCCTGTTAGCCCAACATATAGGGCAAAATATACCTAAAAAAGTCCATATAATGCTAATTGGCAGGACAATTGTGACCACTACGTTCCACTTTTTCGGGTAATTTTTGAAAAACAATAAAGGTGGAAATGTAAGTTGGATTTATAGTGACAATACTAGGATAAGTGGGAACATATAGGGCAGGCAGGATCCTTTTTCAGGTTGATTGTGCGCCATTCCATGGTTGAGCCATCCCAGATAAGCAATTTCCCTTTTAGATCTTTTCCCACATTTAGCAGGATTTTCAAGGTTTCGACGGCCTGAATACTCCCAATAACGCCGACGATAGGCGCTAAAACTCCACTTTCACTGCAAGATTCGTGGATTTCGGGTTCATCCTTGTATAAACAGCGATAACAGGGGCTGTCCGCCTCATCGTTGCGAAACACGCTCACCTGGCCCTCCATGCGGATCGCGGCACCCGACACCAGTGGTTTGCGCATTTCGACGCAGACATCGTTTAATAAGAAGCGAGTCTTAAAATTGTCACTGGCATCCACCACCACGTCGATATCTTTCAATCGTGCAAGCAAGTCGTCCCGTGTTAAGCGTTGTTCAATTGGCTCGATTGCCACGTCGGGATTAAGTGCGCGGAGCGTTTGTTCAGCTGATCGGGATTTTGGGCTTCCGATATCAGTTGTGCGATGCGCAATCTGGCGCTGCAAATTAGAAAGGTCCACCCTGTCATCATCACAGAGTATCAGCGTGCCAACACCGGCCGCGGCCAGATACATGGCAACGGGTGAGCCAAGTCCACCCAGGCCGATGATTAATACCCGAGAATCCAGCAATTTTTGCTGACCGGTAATATCGACCGATGGCAGCATAATTTGCCGGCTGTAGCGCAGCAATTGTTCATCATCCATAGCAATAGTTTAATGCGATATGGGGAGTAAGAGAACGATAGAATGACTAACTATAGCGCCGGAGATGCGTGGGTCGCTCGTCGCGACAGCCATGGGGAAGTTGATTGTAGCGGTTGATAAAAATTTCCAGCGTGGATTTGGACTCGGCGTGATCATAACCCAGGTTAGCCAGCTGAGTGTCTTCTGCGTAATAGAACAATGCGCGTTTTAATTTGCTCATCACGCTATTGTCCAGGTGAAATCCTACTTCTTGCAAAACATCCTCGATGTCGCACAGCGTAATTTTGCAAATATGGTAGGAAATGCTTATGGCAAAATCGTGGACTCGGATCGCCTCAAAAATACCTTCAATATCATTCAATAGTGTTATCGCTGCGCTCGCAGGATCACTATCTTGTTGCGGTGACATGAACAGAATATCCCGCCGCTTGATGAGATCTTCATTATCAATTGCCATACTTTCATCGTAGCGACTCGCGGTGAATAATCAAGTAAAAATCGTAAGGATAATTTCTTACTTTGCCGCTA
>NZ_CDLKIE010000294.1:0-3230 GCF_975902315.1 Kaarinaea lacus
CCCTACATCAGCTGGATTCAGGGCCTGATAGTTCAAAGGATCTTTCAGTAATCCATCTACATGGATACCCGCTTCATGGGTAAATGCACCGCGGCCAACAATACTTTTTTGCCAATGCACTTCTCGGCCCGAAGCGTGCTCCACCAGTTTTGATACTTCGGGAAATTTTTGCAGATTAATACCGGAATGAATGTCATAGAGCTGTTTTAATCCAACTACAACTTCTTCCAGCGCTGCATTTCCTGCACGCTCGCCCAGCCCATTGATCGTAGTATTAATATGTGAAGCACCGGCGCGCGCTGCAGCCAGTGAATTTGCAGTTGCCAGCCCCAGGTCATCGTGAGCATGCATTTCAATTTCCAGATCACATGACTTTGCCAGATGACCAATTTTTTCTGACACAGTGAACGGCTCCATAATGCCTAAGGTATCCGCGAAGCGAAAACGTTTGGCACCAGCTTTTTGAGCAACTTCAACCACCTGTAACATAAAGTCGAAATCAGCTCGTGAAGAGTCTTCTCCGCCAACACATACTTCCAATCCCATATCTAACGCTTCAGGGACATAGCTCGCTATTGTCTTTAAAACCCATTGCCGATCCTTACCCAGCTTTTTTGCAATTTGCTGATCAGATACTGGTACTGACAAATCCACCATATCGACGTCAAGTTGCACACAGGATTTCAAATCATCTTCACGCATTCTGCACCACACTAATAACCTGGCATTCAGGCCAAGGCTTGTGATAGCCCGTATGTCTTCGCGCTCCTGCTCTCCCATTGCTGGAATACCAATTTCCAGCTCAGGAATATTTAAATCGTCCAACGATGTGGCAATAGAAACTTTTTCGTCCTGAGTAAATGACACGCCAGCAGATTGCTCACCATCTCTTAAGGTTGTATCGTCAATCACAATGTCAATGGGTTTTGCTTTCATAGATTATCCAGATTAAATTACTCAACTATATATTTGTTGTTAACCAGATTTAAATGTAACTAACGTTAATAGTGTCATAGCAACCCATATGCCAACTTGATTTTGTAATTTAATTCAATAAGTTAAATATTTTTTCATCGATGATTGAATGCTACAAGCAAGACAAGATTTATAGTTTTGTAGTGAAGCCTACAAAAGCATCTGGGCCAGGAGTTTGTTACATCACACAGCGCGACGCACAGCCCCGCTCCTACAACGATTAGCGCCTGATAGAAATTGAAAGAGACCTGTAAAAAAAAAGCGCGTCCAATTGGACGCGCGTACCGTCGAGGAAGAACGGCTATTACAGCAGATAGTACAACGAGATTCTGTTCTACGCGTAGGTTGGGGCGAAGGCTTTTTCTGGCTCTTCCACCGGCCCGTTTTCGTTCCAATACGGAGACAGTTTACGTAACTTTTCCATAATGGGTGGAATAGCAGCTATTACCTCTTCTACCTCTTGCATAGTGTTATACCGGGACAATGAAAAACGAATCGTTCCGTGCGCCGCTGTATAGGGGATGCCCATCGCGCGCATTACATGCGAAGGTTCCAGTGATCCTGATGTACATGCCGATCCACTGGACGCCGCAATACCTGCTTTATTTAGCAACATTAATATTGCTTCACCTTCTATGTATTCAAAAGCTACGTTCGCGGTATTCGGTAAGCGATTGTCAATATCACCGGTAATAAATGCATGAGAGACCGAATCCAGTATTCCTTCTTCCAGGCGATCACGCATGGCCTTGACCATGGTATTTTCAAATTCCATGTGATTCATTGCCAGTTCGCAGGCTTTACCCAGGGCAACAATGGAAGCCGTATTTTCAGTACCGGCACGACGGCCACGTTCCTGATGGCCACCTCTTAGCAAGGGGCGAAACCGGGTTCCACGTCGCAAATACAATACACCTATACCTTTCGGTGCATGCAGCTTGTGACCGGACAAAGACAACATGTCGATCTTGCTGTTTTTCAAATCGATTGGCACTTTGCCTACTGCTTGCACTGCATCGGTATGAAACATAACGCCAGCCGCGTTGGCCATTTCTGCCATTTGCTCCACGGGAAACAAAGTACCAGTTTCATTGTTTGCCCACATCACAGACACGATAGCCACCTTGTCTGTTAATAGCTTTTGGTATTCATTCAGATCTATCCGGCCTTTGGCATCCACACCCAGGCGATGAATGGTATAGCCGTCTTTTTCAAGAAACTCGCACAAACTAAGCACTGCGGGATGCTCCACAACCGATGTAATAATTTCTTTACGTCCAGGCTGTGCTTTTAACGCCGACAGGATCGCTGTAGAATCGGACTCTGTTCCACAGGAAGTAAAAACGATTTCTGAATCGTGTTCGGCACCTAATAATTTCTGCACTTGCTGTCTGGCTTTCTTGATCGCCATTCCAACTTTGTTGCCAAAGCTGTGCATGGACGACGGATTACCAAACTGTTCAGAGAAGTATGGTAACATCGCTTCAACGATTGCGGGATCGACTTGTGTCGTCGCATTATTATCCATATAGATGCCTGACATACTAACCTCCTACACTGGCGCGTTTTGGCATTTGGCTGGCCGGAACAACTTTTATAAACTCTCCCAGGTCTTCCATCAGCCGTTGCTGGATACCACCAATAGTCATGCCGGCCATCTGGCAATTGGAACATGCACCCGTCATATTCACGTAAACGGTGTTGCCATCTACCTCAACCAGCTCAACATCACCACCATCAGCAACCAGCTGAGGGCGCATACTTTCCAGTACTGTTTCAATACGACGAATTCTTTGCAGATTCGTCATTCCACTGGCTGCTGCCGGGGTGACTTCCGTTACCGCCGGTTTCGGTTCAGTGTAATCGGGATCAAATGTTTCACCACGCTCAGCAAGAACCCTGGTAAGTATTTCTTCGATACCTTCATGACAGGACGAACAACCGCCGCCGGCTTTTGTGTAGTTAGTGACATCTTCTACAGTACGCAAATTGTTTGCCTTAATAGTATCTTCAATCATCACTGCATCTACTGCGAAGCATTTACATATTAGCGCTCCCTCTTCATGATCATCTTCCCAGACTTCGCCACGATAGTTGGCAACGGCCGCCTGTAATGCTTCCCGGCCCATCACAGAACAGTGCATTTTCTCCGGTGGCAAGCCATCCAGGTAATCAGCAATATCCTGGTTGGAAACTTTCAATGCATCATCAATCGTCATACCTTTAATAATCTCGGTTAATGCGGATGATGAAGC
>NZ_CDLKIE010000295.1:0-5872 GCF_975902315.1 Kaarinaea lacus
AAACCCGTTATCGCCCTGGTGGGTCGACCCAACGTAGGAAAATCCACGTTATTTAATTGTTTAACGCGAAGCCGGGATGCCCTGGTGGCGGATCAACCGGGTTTAACCCGTGACCGCAAATATGGCGAGGGGAAAATTGATGACAGGGATTTCATTGTCATTGATACCGGTGGGTTGAGTGATGATTCAAGCGGCCTGGATAACTTGATGGCTGATCAGGTATGGCAGGCAGTTAATGAAGCAAATATCATTTTGTTTCTTACTGATGCACGTCAGGGCTTGCTTGCAACGGATGAAGAAATAGCACAACGCTTGCGTCGCACAGGTAAAAATATAAAGCTGGTAGTAAACAAAATCGATGGTTTAAATACAGATGTTGTTTTACCTGAATTCCATGCATTGGGGTTAGGTGAGCCTGTCCCCATCAGTGCTTCCAACAATCATGGTGTTAAATCTCTGGTTCAATCTGTGTTGGAGCAGCAGGCACCCGCTGAAGACGAAGAAGAGCAGCCGGAAGGCATTCGAATTGCTGTAGTTGGCAAACCTAATGTGGGTAAATCGACGCTGGTTAACCGTATTCTGGGCGAAGAACGGGTATTGGCTTTCGATATGCCAGGGACGACGCGAGACAGTATCTATATACCCTTCACACGTGAAGATCAGGCCTATGTTTTGATTGATACAGCCGGCGTACGGCGCAAAGGAAAAGTTGATAACAAGCTGGAAAAATTCAGTGTCATAAAAACCTTGCAAGCTATAGAGCATGCGAACGTGATTATTCTGGTGATTGATGCGCAGCAGGGGATAACGGATCAGGATGCGCACTTGCTGGGATTTATATTAGATACGGGCCGAGCCCTGGTTATCGCGGTTAATAAATGGGATGGATTGACGCAGGATCAGCGTGATCGTGTTAAGACTGAACTGGATCGTCGACTAAAGTTTTGCGAATTTGCGCACGTGCTATATGTTTCAGCATTGCATGGAACTGGCGTAGGGAACTTGTTCAAGCCGGTGTTGAACGCCTACCGGTCCGCCATGATTGATGTACAGACCTCGAAGCTGACAAAAATACTGGAAAGTGCTGTTGATGCGCATCCGCCGCCCTTGGTCAAGGGGCGTCGGATAAAGCTACGTTATGCGCACCAGGGTGGGCGAAATCCACCGATAATTGTGATACATGGGAATCAAACAGATAAGACGCCACAAATGTATCAACGCTATCTGGTTAATTATTTTATTCAGACGCTGCAGTTGGAAGGTACCCCTGTTCGTGTTGATTTCGTTACCGGTGAGAATCCCTATAAAAACAAACGCAATACACTCACCAGACGTCAAATAGACAAAAAGAAGCGACTCAAACGCCATATTAAAAAGTCGAAATGACAATTAAGCCAGGCCGACACAACTAACCTTGTATCGCATAGAAACATTGTCGGAAAACTTATCAACTTTGTTTAACTTGCGCGCAGTAGTTACCTTGTTTGGATGACAAATATTCACATGCAATGTCGGAAAATTTTACAATTTTATATACGAGCAGAATAATATTTTAGCAAGCTATTGAAAGCAGGACTTTTATTGATGCTGGTATGAATATTGTATTTTACTGTGCGTTGTGAAAAGAAATTTTTGGGAGAGAGATAATAATTTTCACAACTTTACTGGAGCTGGCGTTGTAACGATGTGTCGTAACCGTTGTAATGATGTGTCGTAACAATGTTAAGTCCAGTGAAAGTTTGACGTTCCATGTACTAGTCTTTAAGCCCCGCAATGCGGGGCTTTGTTTTTACTGAAACTAAATGTTAAAAGTTAGCGGCAACCTGGAGCGTAATGGTGGAACCTGAATTGCCAGTAACGTCGTTAGGATTGCTGTTGTCATAATCGGTATCATAGGCGTATTCAAATGTTGCTCGAGTGGAATCGTCAATCATGTATGAAGTAGCAAACATAATCCGAGATTCTGGCATGTAGCCTGACATATCAACACTATCCTGCATACCCAGAGCCATATTCCAGGCTTTGCCAAAATTGTATCCTATCTCAAGGTTAGTGGCGCTAGGCTTACTTTTTTGATTAAGATATATTTCACCATCCGCAAATTCTTTGGTTGCAGCTGCCAGCTCTCCAATAATCTGAAAAGATCCCCAATGCAAAGTCAAATGCGCAATTATCCCCGGCACATATTCACTTATCTCTGTTTGGCCTGATTGATTTAGTAATATAATGTTGTTCAGGTATTTAGATTCGCCAAAATTATTGATGTATCCAACGCCAAGATCAAGGTAAGTGGACTGTCCTTCATAAATATAACCCAGATTAACGCCAACATTGTCTATGGAATCTTCACCACCAGATTCCATGAGATCGCCGTTAAATAAATAAATAGCGGCGTTAATTCCGCTGTCGTAGGCAGCAACGAATGCCACTTCTCGTGTTTGGGCAAGCGTAAGGGTGAGTGGGTCAGAAGCCATATTGGTTTCAAATGAACCAAAAGGCACATAAAGCTGACCGAATTGGGCTGAGAATGAACTCTGGAATGCGTTGCCGTACTCAATGTATGCATTGTCTAACTCAAGGTCGACTTCAATTAATGGATTATCGTGTTGCCGGTAAAGGAGTGAAATATGGGTAGCGATCCATTCACTTATCTCTGACTCGAAGTGAACTTCCGCATCGTTGATAATAATATTACTGGAACTGGAGCCATCAAATTCTTCGCTAAATTGCGCATCCACTTTTAACAAGCCACTGATTTCGCTGGATGCTGCCAGTAACTGCTCTGAAAAAGTAAAGAATAAAACTAAAATGAAAAATCTGGTAAATGCTGGATTTATTATTTTACGGCGAAAAACCATCGATACCTCCTTCGGTTTTTTCTGTCTTGCGCGGCACTCAATATCGATTGATCAATCGCAGCACTGACCTTTGCATCACCGGCAATCGATACTTTGCTTTGCTTATAATTTACTCGTTATTATAAGGGATTTCTGTAATTTTTCATTTGAAAAGTGAAGAAACTCAGAAAAACAGCTTTTTAGCCTGATACTCGATTAGCTAAAATTATGACACAAGCGGAAAATAAGAATATTCAAGCCAGGCACCTGGTTAATTCGGTCAAGTATCCTGGCTGATTCGACTATAGTATGTTTGATAACCTGTCGAAGCGCAGATACGGTGTTTTGTCACATGTCATCATCACCGTTAGGATTTAAGGAGTGGCGCCAGAACTGGTCTTCAGTAACGAATAGTTGCCGCGATTCCTGTGGCCCCCAGGTTCCTGCGGGGTAAGTATGAATGTAGTCACGATCAGTGGCCCATACACGCAATATGGGGTCTACTACACGCCAGGCCCATTCCACTTCATCATAGCGAAGATAGAGGCTCTGATCGCCTTCGATGATGTCCAGCAATAGACTCTCGTAGGCATCGAGTTTTTCATCGGGTTCCGCGTCGCTAAAACTGGCATCCAGACTAATCGAGCGGGGTGTCATGGTTAATCCGGGTTCTTTAACCTGTAATTCAATGCGCAGACATTCCTGGGGCTGGATGCCTAATAAAACCCAGTCCGGTTTCAGGCGGTCTACCACCGTGTTGCGAAAAAGGTGCTGTGGTGGGTGTTTGAAACGAATACTGATCGCAGATTGAGTTTCGGCCAGGCGTTTACCAGTTCGCAAAAAAAACGGGACGTCACGCCAGCGCCAGTTATCAATATAAAACTTATGAGCTGAATAAGTTTCTGTGGTACTGTCAGGCGCAACACCATTTTCTTCCAGGTAGCTATTGACTTTTTTACCTCCTATCATTCCACTGGAATACTGGGCACGAAATGACATAGCGCGTACCGCGCTTTGCGAAATGGGTCGAATAGACTTGAGCACTTTTACTTTCTCATCCCGCAATGCTTCTGCATCCATATTGGCCGGGGGTTCCATGGCAACCAGGGTCAACAATTGTAGTAAGTGACTCTGTACCATGTCACGCAATGCGCCAGCCCCGTCATAGTAATGGGCCCGACTTTCTATGCCATCGACCTCTGAATGGGTAATCTGTATATGGTCGATGTAGTTACGGTTCCATAAAGGCTCCAGCATTACATTGGCGAAACGGAACACCAGAATGTTCTGTACCGTGCCTTTCCCCAGGTAATGGTCGATGCGGTAAATCTGATCTTCACGCAGGTAGCGGTGGAGTTTGCGTTGTAATGTTTCAGCGCTCTCCAGATCGGAGCCAAAAGGTTTTTCGATAACAACTCTTCGCCAGCCATGGGTGTCGTCTACCAGTTCAGATTCGCCCAGTTTTTGAATAACTACCCCAAATTCTGCCGGCCGCAGCGCCATATAGAATGCAGCATTGGCGGAATAGCTGGCATCGGTTTCCAGCAAGGATTTTATATTCTTATAGAGTTCATTATCGTTGAGATCACCTTGCATGTAACGTAGCCTGGCAGCAAAGCGTGTAAAAACTGTCTCATCGATACCACCACGAACTTTGTTTTTGATGAAGGTTCTAACTTCCTCGCACCAGCTTTCACTCGTCCATTCACTGCGTCCCAGGCACAGGATTAGAGAACCTTCGGGTATGCTGTGTTCTACTTCCAGATGGTAAAGTGCAGGCATAAGTTTGTTGCGTGACAAATGCCCGGTTGCACCAAAGATGACGAAGGTGCACGGTTCAATAATTTTCATAAAAAAAATGCTCCTGATTCAGTATTACCATCTGCTTTAGTTCTGTTGCCAGTCGGTATGAAAAAATTCTCCACGCGGTTTATCGATACGTTCGTAAGTATGGGCACCAAAATAATCGCGCTGTGCCTGTAACAGGTTGGCGGGGAGTTGTGCCGTACGATAGCCGTCATAAAATGCTAACGCTGAAGAAAATGCCGGCGTCGGTATGCCGCACTCAATAGCAAACTGTATTGCTTTACGCCATCCGCTCTGAGATTGTTCAATGGCGTTTTTGAAAAAATCATTGAGTAACAGGTTGTCAAGCTCTGGATTTTCTTCATAGGCCTGTTTAATGTTGCCTAGAAAACGGCTGCGAATAATACACCCCCCGCGCCACACTAACGCAATATTGCCGTAGTTAAGCTGCCAGTCATTTTGTTTCGATGCTTGTTGCATCAGCATAAAGCCCTGGGTATAGGAAATGATTTTTGATGCATACAATGCGTCCTGAATGAATTGAATCATTTCCGGTTCGTGTGGCACCCGGGTTGTTCCCGGTCCGGGTAACATCTGGCTGGCATGTTCGCGCTGTGTTTTTAAAGATGACAGGAAACGGGCAAAGACTGCTTCACCAATCAGTGTCAGGGGTATACCGTTTTCCAGGGCGTCAATTGCCGTCCATTTACCAGTACCTTTTTGTCCGGCACTGTCTAAAATCTTATCCACCAGTGGTAGGCCATCGTCATCCTTAACACCAAGGATCTGCGCGGTGATTTCTATAAGGTAGGAATCCAGTACACCGTGCTGCCAATCCTCGAAAATTTGCTGTAAAGCTTCAACAGGCAGTCCGAGACCAAAACGCAATAAATGATAGGCTTCACTGATCAACTGCATGTCACCATATTCGATGCCATTATGAACCATTTTCACGTAGTGGCCAGCACCGCCAGTGCCGATCCATTCACAACAGGCAGCGTCCCCCACCTTTGCAGCCATGGCCTGAAACATTTTACTCACCTCAGGCCAGGCAGCCTCATGTCCACCCGGCATTAGTGATGGTCCGTGCCGTGCACCTTCCTCGCCGCCTGAGACACCCATACCTATGTAATGGATACCTTGTGCCTGTAGCTCGTTACAACGTCGCTGGGTATCGGTAAACAGTGAATTTCCGCCATCGATAATGATATCGCCTGCATCGAGGTAAG
>NZ_CDLKIE010000296.1:0-7967 GCF_975902315.1 Kaarinaea lacus
ATTATCGTTGGTTTTAATGGTCAGGATGCGCGAAAAAAATTTCATCTAACTTATGTTATTACTTGTTAGGCGACACATTCATATTACATCAAAATTTATAACGAAATCCTAAACTGATCGCATCAATGGTGACTTCATTCCTGTTGTAATAGCGATAGTACTCTGCAACAAACGCCAGTTTTCTTATAGATTGCAGAAATTCCTCGGCACCTACTCCCCAGGCAAATCCATCGTATTTATCATCATCAGTGGGATTTTCACCATCAACACTCAATTCTGTTTGAGAATAACCTGCCAGCAGGTAAAGACGAACATTATTATAAGCGGAACCACTACCAATCCTTAAAAAGGCAGCGCCTTGTGAATCAACTTTAATTTTCTGATCCAGTGAATTTTCGTCATCATCCATACCCATACCATATTGTATTTCCAGGGCAAAGTTATCTGCGAATTCATATCCAAGTTTTAAAGTGCCCACGAAAGGTTTTACCTCATCGTCGGCAATGTCGATTCTATTCACCGCCGCCGCCATGCTTGCGTAAAAATCGCTGGCAAACGTCGGGGCAGCCCATATCGTGCACCACACTACAAACGCTTTAATGACTAACTTCATGCTTGATTCCTATACCAATGATGGCGTGTGTTGTTGAATTGTCTCACTTTTTCTTCGCGGGCGGTATTATAACAACATTGTAGAAGCTGGTTGCCCGACTAGCGCTACATTCGAGGTCTATATCACTAAATTTTACGAATTCATTCCCCAATTTTACCGAAATTCCCCAAATTTCAATATTGTACGCTTATCGATTGCACAACAAATGCCACAAACCTGGACAATTTTCGATCACTGAAAGACGGGATGCCGGATAGAGACTGTTCGAATTTAGACACAATTTACGCCAGGATCCACGCGGTCCTGGGTATTAACATTTCCATCAACATCAACAGGTGGGGAGCCAAGTAAAGAAACCAGCAATCCAAGACTTTGGCAGCTTATCGCCGGATTACCTGATAATCTCAACTCGACCAGGTTAGTGAGACCCGTTAAAGCACTAACGTCGGATAGCACATTGTTATCCAGGCTAAGTAATTCAAGCGTTGTTAAATACTGGATAGGTGCAAGTTGACTAATTTGATTCCCACTTAAATGTAAAACCTGCAATTGCGACAAATTCTGCAGCCCGGACAGGTCACTGATATTATTATAGTGCAACCACAATTGCTGTAACTTGTTTAGCCCTTCTAAAGCACTAAGGTCAGCTATCCGGTTACCATAAAGGTTTAATGACACCAGCTCGAGCAATGAATTAAGCGCGCGTATATCGCTAATTGAGTTGCCGTATAAGGATAAAAACACCAGGCTCGTTAATGACGCCAATGCATCTATACTGACAATGTTATTGTTATCCAGTTTTAACAAGCGTAACTCTACAAGACCTGATAAGTTACTGATGTCTACAATGGAGTTAGATTCCAGTAACAGCGTTTCCAGTGCCGACAGGCTCGCTAGAAAGTCAGTCGTCGACACACTATTGTGACCCAGATTCAGACGCCTTAATGTCGTCAAGTTAGCCAAAGCTCCCGGCTCAGCGATCCCGTTTTTTGATAAACCAATATTTACCAGGACAGGATACTGGTTATTTGAAAATACAGTGACGTCACTAATCTGGTTATTATCCAGCAACAAGTTCTCCAGGGCTGCCAGATTACCAAGCGCGCTAATATCGGTAATTTGATTCCCATCCAATAGTAAATCAGTCAAATTATTTAATCCTGTAACCGCCGCCATGTTACTGATACGGTTATTTGATAAATACAGTTTCTCCAGCGCAATCATATTTTCCAAAGTGTCTATGGATTGAATTTGATTACTGTAAAGTAGCAATATCTTTATATTTGCCAGATTACCTAAAGGCGAGATATCCTGAATAGCGTTTTGGCTGGCATCGAGAAATACCAGCATCGTCAAATCAACAAGTGGTGACAGGGAATCCACGAGATTCCCCGCGATAATAAGCTCATTCAGCTGTACCAGTGCTGCGAGCGCGGCAATGTCCCGAATATTGTTTTCAGCAATGTTCAGATACCTTAACTCGATGAGTGCTCCGAGTGGAGTAATAGTTTCAATTGCATTGAAACTAACATCCAGGTTTCTCAATCCAGCAATCGATGAAAGACTTTCGATGTCAGCGATATTGTTGTTTCCAAGATAAAGACTAATCAGGTTGGCGGATTGAGATAAGCTTGAAACGTTACTGATTTTATTATTGGTTAAGTTTAAGTTTCGGAGGTTAACAAGAGCGCCAAGCAACGCGATATCCGTTAGCTGGTTATCCGCAAGATTCAAAGATGTTATTCCGGTTAGATGCTCGATACCGGTTAAATCAGAGATGCCGCGCCCCGAGCAATTCAATGAACCCACGACTTCGTTGGTTTGACTCCAGTCGAATTGTGCGGCGGCTAACAGGATACATTGTTCGAGACCAGGATCGGAAAAGATACCATCCAGATCAAGACCAGGTTGACTGTTTTTTTGGACAACAGGCAGTGTGACTTCCCTGCTTTCCCCACAGGAAATTAGCAGCCAGCCCATAAACAGGCACGCTGCAACAGATGCAATTCGCCTTTGCTTCACCATCACTCTAAAAGTCATTACAGACATGAATTAAGAACTGTCCGTAATGCTTTTTGACCCCTTTTTATTATTATCCCAAGAACTGGTTTTTTTATAAAAATTCCATTAACGCCCGTCGCGCCAATTGATTAGTTAAAAAACAATGGTTCCTTTGTACAGTAAATCAAAGATTGAAAATACAGCTCTATTTTACCCCACTTAACACGGCAGGTTGAGAAACTGTTTTCAATAAATAAAAAATGCCCCAACTGAGCGATAAGTCAGTGGAGCATTTTTCATAATTTAAACCGTCAACCAAGTTTGACGTTATTCGCTGGCCTGAAATATTAGAAGCACGGGCAAACTCAACATCGCAATACCTAAAATCATATTCACAAAAGCCGCGACCGGCAGCGCCAAAATGCCAGAAGCCAGCGCAATAACTGCGTAGATTTTGTTTGGTTTCTTCATGATCACATTACCTCAATTGTTTCCTGTTATTATTTTTATATTCTCCTATCCAGATACCCTGCAAAAACCCCCGAGATTACAGGATATCCGCTCCACGCCTGACAAAACCTCATTATAACCAACTTACATCCTGGGTTAATCAGGTCAAATTCAGCATAAAACAGCCCGTAACACAACGCAATCATATGTATGATTCTATGAATAAAGCCGCTTAATCTGCTGGATAGAAAGTGATATCGGTATGTCCCCTACTTCACAGGTTGAGCTATACAAGCACATAGTTGAGAAGCAATCAGTTGGTTATGTGCTATGCTTGCTTCGGTAGGAAAAATGCTCATGGAGTTTTTATGATATGTCGCAGATTTAATCCAGCAATTGTTGTTGCGTTGACAATTTTACTGGTATCAACAAACCTCCAGGCAGCGGGACTTACCTTTGGAGCAAAAGGTGGCCCAATGCAACTGGATGCTTCAGATGCTGATGACCCCATCAATGCCGGTGTTGCCATTGGCTACGAATTCGGTGTTGCGCTTGGCGATTTGGGATTTGAAGGTGAATTCACCACGACGGTAAAAGACGGAAAAATCGGGGGAAAAGAGCTCAATATCGACACCGTTGGCGCCTACGCGACCTATCGCAGTCCGGGATTTATCTATTTAAAAGCACGGGCTGGTTATGTCGGCTGGGATGCCGCGCAAACCCTGGGAGATAGTGCAGATGATACCTCTACATCGCTGGGACTGGGGCTCGGTTTCAGCTTGAAAATCATCAAATTTGAACTGGAATATACTCAAATTGACGACGACATAGATTTTATCAGCCTCGGCATTCTGTTCTAAATCCTGTTACCCCCACCCTCCTTAAGTAATTGGTAACTTTTTAATATTCCGATCACTGATTTTGCGTCAGTAATAACGCCACTCATCACCCACTGATAGGCCTCCGTCAGAGGTAGCCAGTGCACTTGTAAAACTTCATCCGGCGCGGTATCAGGCTCAATTGAAGACAACTGCCGGGCAAGATATAAATAGACTTGCTCGCTGAATACACCGGGTGAGCTAGTCATCGGTCCCAAATCAACCCATTGCTCCGCCAATATACCGGCTTCTTCCGCCAACTCCCGTTGCGCCGTCTCAATCGGCGGTTCCTGATGATCCCTTTTCCCGGCCGGAAGTTCCCACAACCATTCTTCAAATACGCAGCGGTATTGCTTTAGCAAACAAATTTGCTGCCTGTCATCGAGTGCCACCACAGCCGAGCCACCCGGGTGGTGAATAACTTCCATATCCATCTGGTGACCATTCGGTAAGGTTATTTGGCGTACCTCAACCTGGATGATTTTCCCGATAAATTCCATATGCTTGCCATTCATTGCCAACATCCCTTCAATTTCAATCGATAAGCGAAATCTATAGACAAACTTATATCACAATTCCTGTATTTCAAAACACTGGCATGAATATTAAAACCGATTTGTCGATTAATTTACTGACTTGAGAGTAATGATTCTATGCTAATTCAGTAGCGCTGTATCGGGAAAAAAACATGCGAAAACAAGGCTAATTTAGTGCAAAGATCTAAAAATAATCAGTAACTTGCCGATATTCTAAATAGCATTACTGCCTTTTTGTAATGTTGGGTCATCGAACCTGACAGGGATCTTTTTAACCGTTGAACGATGCCAGACGTCGGTAATGCCCGTCCTGGTGTGGTGCTAAATAAGGGGACACTCATGTCACGCTCTTTTCATCCTGGACTTGTCATCCTGGTTTCATGTTTCGCTTTGTTATTTGTTAACAATGTCGCGGCCAAAACAGACAAGAAAGAAATTCGATTTGGTTCTGTCGCCATGGATATACCAGCGGTCATGCAAAAAAGATTGCTACCGTTAACAAAATATTTAAGTGACTCACTGGGCAAGCCTGTTGTGTTAAAACTTTCGCCCAACATGCCTGCAGCTATTACGGAAATATCAAAAGGATCAGTTGAACTGTCATACCTGACACCTGTTGCCTACATTCGCTCTCATCAGAAAGGTGATACTCAGCTAATCGCCAAGACAGTCACCAAGAACAAAGCTTCCTTTCAGCTTATGATTGTAGTGCGCGACGACAGTCCCATCAAAACTGTGGCTGACCTGGAGGGTAAAGCATTTGCGTTTGGTGATAAAGCAGCGCTATTGCAACGTGCGGTTGTAGTCGGAGCAGAAATGCCCCTGGATAAACTCGGTCGTTATGAATTCATCGGTCACTATGACAACATAGTTCGTGCAGTGCTGAACCGGGACTTCGACGCCGGTATACTAAAAGACACGATGGCTTATAAATGGGAAGGCAAAGGCATTCGCATCCTCTACGCATCTCCAGACCTGCCTCCTTATAACATCGCTGCCAGTAAAAATATCAGCAAACCAATGCTGAAAAAACTACAAAAAGCGTTCCTGGATTTAGATACCAATAATCCAGACCACTTTCCTGTCATAAAAGCACTCGATAAGAAATATAATGGATTCGCGCCTACTAGTGATGCGGAATACGACATCGTTAGAAAACTAATTGAGCCGTTTGACAAAAAGAAAAAATAGCATAACGTTCGGGCTAACTGACAGATTAAAATTTGCCTGGCAATGTTAAGCACCCTCAGGAAAACCATCTCGAAGTTGTGGCCCAGGCGGCTGAGTATACAACTTCAGCTGATTTTTTCACTGCTAATTGGGAGTTCGATTATTTTCTTTACTTACTCTGAAGTACAAAGAGAAGTGGAACGTATATCGAGCGCCATGAAATACCAGGCAAGCATACTTGCTGAAAATCTTGCATCAACCAGTGGCGAGCTGTTGCTAACCCGCGACTACACCGCATTAGAGTTATTGTTATTTCGTTCAATACGTTTTGATGATATTAAAAAAATACAAATATCGGATAAATCGGGCAATTTACTGGGTAACGTTACCCGGCTGCATGACAGTGAACCAGTGGCTCAATATGGCGATCCCCCAGTCAGGTTGCCTGATGAAGTAGATAAACTGCAGATAATCAATAAATTCACTTCTGAACTGATCTCCTGGCAACCCATTTACCTCGGGGAACATATAGGTTGGGTAAAACTCACATACTCCCTGTCCAAAATTGAGGATGCAGCTGAACACAAATGGAAAGCGGGTATTATTGATGGCTTGGTTAAAATTACCTTAGTCATGCTGCTTATTTTTCTGATACTCCGCAAACCACTAGCTTCCATAGAACGTTACACACACTTCGCGGAAAGAATACATCAATCCAATGGCAACCTCGTTCCGATCGACTATAGTGCCATTGAACTGCAAAAACTGGGCACGGCGCTGAATAATGCCTCAACGACGGTTAACAAAAAAACATCTGACTTGCAAAAAGTGCTGGCCGACCTGGAACGCATTGCTGCTTTTGCGGAAAACTCGCCCGATATTGTATTGTCCGTTAAACAAAACGGTATCGTGCAATACATGAATCCCATTGCAATTCAAACATTGAATCGTTTAGGCCTGGATCAAAGTAACATTTTTTCTATATTGCCTGATGACTTACTCGAGTTGATGAATTCAAGCATTCAAACACAGGATACATTGCGTGAGATCGAAGTTAATTATCAGGACAGAACATTTCTCTGGACTTTCGCCCCTGTGACAGGACAGGAAATTCTTAATTGTTATGCAATAGATATTAGCGAACGTAAAATTGCTGAAGAGGAAGCGCGTAAAGCCCTGATTGCAAAAATGAGCGCAGAAGAAGCCAGCACTGCAAAAAGTCAGTTCCTGGCAAACATGAGCCATGAACTTCGCACGCCATTGAATGCAATCATAGGTTATAGCGAGATAGTGGAAGACGAAGCAACAGAATTAGGTTTCAAGCAGTTGACGCCAGACTTGCGCAAAATCAACTCGGCAGGTAAACACTTACTGTCACTGATCAATGAGATCCTTGATCTATCCAAAATTGAAGCCGGAAAAATGGAATTTTATATTGAACCGGTGGATATTAAGAAAGTTATCCTGGATACGGTAGATACTATCGATTCATTAATAAAACGCAAAAACAATACGCTTGTTCTTAATATGCAGCGTCAGTTAGGTATCATGCAAACCGACCTCACCAAACTTAGACAGGTGCTATATAACCTGTTGAGTAACGCTAGCAAGTTTACCGAGAATGGCACCATCACACTGACCATAGATCAATACTTTGTACAAAACCAAAACTGGATTTCCTTCGTTGTTGAAGACTCCGGTATTGGCATGACAGACGAGCAGTGCTCTCGTATTTTTAGTGCGTTTGCCCAGGCCGATAACTCCACTACCAGGCGTTATGGCGGGACAGGATTAGGACTCGCAATATCCCAGACATTCTGCCAGATGATGGGGGGCGGTATCAGCGTGAAGAGCAACCTGGGTAAAGGCTCCACATTCTATGTCAATCTGCCAGCCAACGCTTCGATGCCTGAGAATCAAAAAGCCAGTAATGAGTGAAATTAAACCTGGATTAGAATTTTTCCTTTTATTTCCGTGAGTTCCCGTCATAAGTTCAGCTTAGTTATTAATATCAGTAGCAGCGCACTAATTTATCATCGATATTAACTTTTCTGACACATTTCAACACCGGCATTAAGCGAACTAAAAAAACTCATCAATAAATACCAATAATTACAGTGAGTTACAAATGTACTCAGCAAATAATTTTGATCCGTTCCTGTCGTAGAAAGCCTGTTACAGGTATTTGGAATGTGACACTTGTCACAGCAACCATTTTTGTTTTAGTCTTTTATATATAGGTACCAGTCGCACTGGTATTTATTCCCACAGTAGTAATTCAATTGTTAGTAGTAAATGCAGTATTAGTCAGGAGTACTC
>NZ_CDLKIE010000297.1:0-4734 GCF_975902315.1 Kaarinaea lacus
CAATGAGCCATTCACTCGTTGCGCGATATGCCCTACACTTCTGGGTGGTTGATCCGGCCACTGCTGACTCCCCCAATCGATCAATGCCGATTTTACCTGCTGTGGATCATTACTATCACACGCGTTTTTTATGTTCCTGAGGGATGTTTTCTCGTTGATGTTATGTTGCTGATCAGTGTTCACTGATGCAGTATGCTGATTGCGAGTGCGCGAAGCAAAAAACCAGCCAATCAATGTTAGCAACCACAGGACAAACAATGCCACACTCACGCCAAACCAGAGCTGAGATGACAGCGCGCCGGTTTTATCATTGGCATTCTGTGATTGGGACAATTGGCCAGTATCCGTCCGTTCCCCAACAACACCTTCACCCTTTTCGATCTGACCGGTCAGTTGTTGCTCCTGCGCTGGAGGACTGACTACCCGGATAACACGCCCTGGTAATTTAGCCCTTTCCAGTTTATTCGTTTCGGTATTCCACCAGGCGATTTCAATCGCCGGTAGTTTTAATTCACCCGCTTTGGTAGGTATATAGGCAATTTTCTCCTGGCGCTTACCAACAAACCCATCATCCTTGATTGCATTATCCAGTACCGGTTGATCAGCATACTGTTTAAGTCCTTTTTTCGAAGCAATGTTACTTAACTCAGGCAACTGCGCCGACAATAAACCGGATGCTGTCAGCGTCAATGTCCGGGTTACGGGTTCACCCACTTTTATTTCATCGACAGCGTCAGACCATTTTTCTGTAAGTTCCAATGCACGCGCCGGCAGCCAGTAGCCAGTCGTTGCGTTTTTTGCCTGTTGCGGGATCGCCTGTACAGTAATTTTCACTGGATCAGATTCTACGCGCTTGGTACGCAATACGCGGGGCAAATCGATGTACTGGGCTTCAAGTACTGCCGGCTCAATCACCAGCGCGCCAACATTTTGGGGGAATATGGCAAATTGTTTTTCAAAGACTCTATAGCGGCGACCGTCAATAATCTTTTCATAGGTTTTATTCTCGGAAAGCTTCTCAACGACCGCATCACCATCACTGATTTCCAGCTCACTCAAACTGGCGTTCCGCAACTGTACGGCATGATAAATTCGCAAGGTGTAAACCAGTTGTGATTGCACATAGACCTTATCTTTATCCACGATTGCCTCAACATAGACCAGATCATCCGCTATACCACTACTGCCAGCTGTAGCAGGAACAACGTTTATGGTGAGCGCATTTGATCGATCATTTCCGAAAGCAATTGCGGGGATGCTTAACTTTCCGGAACGCTTTGGCATCAGCATTAATTGCCAGGTCATTTGCCGGCTAACGCGTCCATTAATAATGGATATATTGCTACTCTGGCTTCGATTCAGGATTCGATAATCTTTTTCCAGGGGAGAAAAATCCGGGTCGTCATCGACATCGGTATCGGAAGAAAACGTCAAATTGATCGACTCGTTTTCCTGTACTGTGCTGCGATCAATACTGGCCTCAATGCTTGCGGCAACACTTAGCGAACTCATCATAAACATCAATGAGAGTATTGCCACAAACATCGCCATATATTTAACTGGTTTTACCATGGTCTGGTTTCACCCTGCGCTTTGCGTGGATCTATTTGAGACTGGTAACGAAACTTGCGCCTCATTAATCCACCAGGATCATCAGGAATGCGCCTGAGCCATTGCTCGGTTCTTCGCATGGTTTCCGGGTCCTCGTTGAGTTCATTGTCTTTTTGTGCCATGTGGGCAGCACTGTCGTCAGGCTGGTTTTCTTTATCTTGATGTCGATCTTCATGTTGGCCTTGTTGTTTTTCTTCTCCCTGTTCTTGCTGCTGTTCTTGTTGCTGTTGCGCCTGTTGCTGCGCCTCATCCTGCTCTGACTGCTTGCTATCGGCCTGTTGCTGTTGCTCGCTTTGTTGATTTTCCTGTTGCGATGACTGTTGCTGATTTTGTTGCTGACTGTCGCTGTCTGCCTGTTGGCTGTCCGACTGTTGCTCCTGCGCCGACTGGCTGTTCTCCTGGGACGAACTGTTTTGCTGATCGTTTTCGCCATTCTGCGATTGATCGCTGTCTTGCTGTTGCTGCTGTTGTTGTTGCTGTTGTTGCTGTTGTTCCAGATATTTTTGCAATAAATCGCGATTGTACCTGGCGTCTTCATGGTCGGGATTCAGCTTCAACGCTTCATCATAAGCGCTAATCGCCTGCTGCAGGTCACCGGCTTTCGCCAACGCATTCCCTCGATTGTACAACGCATCAGGTTTCTCAATGCCATCCAGGGACTCAATTGCTTTTTGGTAATCGCCCGCCTTGTAGCTGGCGGCCGCTTTCCACTCCGGATCAGCAAACATTTCAGCAGCTGATTGAGAATCCCCCTGTTCCAGTACTTTTGCCGCTTGCTGATTCCTGTTCTGCCATAACGAGCTCCACTCAAACGCATAGCCTGGCTGGGGTAGCGGTAACAATACAATAAGAACGACAGCCAGGTATCCGCGGCGAAATATTAAGGCCACAAAGGGCAGTAATAGTAGCAATAGCCAAGGACCTTCTTCACGCCATTGATCAGACTCCAGCTTTAAGGTGTCATCTTTAGCACTTAAATCATCATCGAGCCGCGAAGGCGATATTACTTGCAATAGACTGTTAATATCATTGTCATTAGCCGATATCTGACGGAACATGCCATTTCCGGTACGGGCGATTTCTCTTAGCTGTTGTTCATCAAGCCGGGCCAACACAATAGAACCATTTTGATCCTTTACAAAACCACCACCACGATCGGCAATGGGTGCACCTTCTTCGGTGCCAATTCCCAACACAGACAGACTGTAACCTGCCGTAGTCAACTTGCTCACAGCACTGTTCATTCCTGGTGAATCAAGGCCATCAGTTACCATCAGTACATGCCCATTAACAATTGAAGCCTGCCTGAATAACTCAAGCGCTTTTTGTACCGCTTTCTCCGGGTAACTGCCCTGGTAAGGGACCAGGTCAGTGCTAAGATCTTTTACCAGCGTGGCGACTGTTTTATTATCTTCGGTCAAAGGTGTCACCACAAAAGGTTCGGCAGCATACACAATCAGTGCAGTTTGCCCTTCCTGACGCCGATCCAGTATATCCAGTATTTTATGCCTGGCGCGCGCCAGCCGACTGGGCTTGATATCCGTTACATCCATCGATCGTGATAAATCCAGTACGATCACCAAAGCCGCCTGGGAACGGAATACAGGTTGGGGCAACTTGTTCCATGCAGGCCCCGCCAGGGCGAGAACCAACAACAGGCCACACAAAAGTAATGCCATCAAGCGCCAGGGAGAAGCAGCTTGCTGTTGCCCGATAAGTATAAACGGCAATAAACGATCATCGCATACCCTGCTCCAGTTACCGGCTTTCAAACGGCGCTGCGCATAGATCCAGATAACAAGCACCAATGGAATAATGGCGAACAACCAGAGCGGTCTCAGAAAATGAAAATTTGCCAATGCTTCCCACATACTGAATTAGCGCCTCAATGAAATCAGTAAAATTATCGCCACGCCCAATACCAGGGAAATAGATAACGGCCAGGCATAGAGCGACGTTTTGGGTCGAAAACTTTTTGATTCTCTCGCGATGGGTTCCAGCTCGTCGAGCAACCGATATATTTTCTCCAGCTCTCTGGTATCACGCGCACGAAAATATTTACCACCGGTTTTGTCTGCTATGGCTGTCAGGGTATCTTCATCCAGATCTGCCGAAGGATTAATACGACGCGCGCCGAACAATGACGGCACAATCATCTTATCGGCCCCAATACCAATGGTATATATCTTTAATCCTTCCTGCGCAGCAAACTCGGCCGCTTTCACCGGCTCAACTTCACCGGCGGTATTAGCCCCATCGGTTAATAATATCAGGATAGGTTTGATTTGCTGGTCTTGCTGATTTGCCCTGTCCGTTGTTTTCATTTCACGAAACCGTTTCACCGCCAGACCAATAGCATCACCAATCGCAGTTTCTTTTCCGGCCAATCCAATAGCCGATTCATACAACAGGGTCTTAACCGTTTCCCGGTCAAACGTTAAGGGCGTCTGGATGTATGCCTGGCGGCCAAATAATATCAAGCCCAACCGGTCACCAATGCGGCGTTCGATAAACTCGCCCGCTACCGCCTTGGTCGCGGTAAGACGATCGACACGCTGATTGCCGCTCAGGACAAAGTCTTCCATTTCCATACTGCCGGATAAATCCACCGCGAGCATGATATCTCTACCACTCACTGGCAACTCAATAGGTTCGCCTAACCATTGCGGCCTGGATGTCGCCGCGACCAGGCATGCCCATGCCAGGAATCCTAACCAAAGCAACAGGCGGTTTTTTTTGAGCGCCAGTCCACCGCTGGTCGCCTGTTTAAAATCTTCAACAAATGGAACACGTAATACCGACTCATCCACTGATTTAGCCGTTGGCAATAAATAACGATACAACCAGGGCAAAGGCAGAAACAATAACGCCCACATCCATTCTATCGTCAACATCATCGCACCCCCGCTACTAAGAATGGATTCGTCTGCCGCGTCACAATTTGAATCCATTCCCGGCACAGCGATAACAACTGTTGAATATCCTGTTGATTCAGCGACAGCTGTTTTTGATAAGGCCCGGTAATCAGGCTTTGACCAATAGGACTATTAAATTGAACGGGCTGCTGCCGGGATGACGACTGCGATACCGCTTCATCCAGAAACTGCAACCAGTCTTTTCCGG
>NZ_CDLKIE010000298.1:0-4591 GCF_975902315.1 Kaarinaea lacus
CTTTGATGACCGCAGTCCGAATAGCGATGGCCGTATCCATATTACCCGTAAATGAAATGTAACCCACGGCACCGGAGTAAACACCGCGTTTAATGGGCTCCAGTTCATCAATGATTTCCATGGCGCGAATTTTTGGTGCGCCACTGACGGTGCCGGCAGGAAACGTTGCCCGCAATACATCAATAGCGGAATACTCCGGCTTTATTCTTCCCACCACGTTGGACACGATATGCATCACATGGGAATAACGTTCGATGAGCATTTTCTCTGTCAACTTAACACTGCCAATTTCAGCCACTCTTCCCGCATCATTACGCCCCAGATCAATCAACATTAAATGTTCTGCAAGTTCCTTCGGATCAGCGAGCAGGTCTTTTTCCAATTCCAGGTCTTCGGCTTCTGTTTTACCGCGCGGTCGAGTACCGGCAATCGGCCGCACGGTTACTTCTCCATCTTCTGCCCGCACCAGGATCTCCGGCGATGAACCGACGATATGAAACCCGTCGAGGTTGAGGTAATACATATAAGGGGAAGGATTCAGGGTACGCAGCGCGCGGTACAAATCAAGTGGCCGCCCAGCGAAAGGAATCGACAAACGTTGCGACAACACCACCTGCATCACGTCGCCTTCAACAATATATTCCCTGGCACGGCGCACTGCATCTTCAAAACCTTGCTGAGTAAATCCGGATACAAAATCCGACTCTTCTACATGCTGCACATCGTTAGACGAGACAGCGTGACGCACAGGCTTGTCTAACTGAGAAACCAGTTGATCCAGTCGTTGTTGCCCTGAGTCATACGCATCAGCATCTGCGGGATCAACATACACCACGGCGAGCAACTTGCCACGCAGGTTATCAAACACCACCACTTCATCGGATAACATCAACAGAATGTCCGGCGTGTCCAGGGTTTCCGGGTTGGGACATTCCCCCAGTTTTGGCTCGATATAACGCACGGTGTCATAACTGAAATAGCCAACCAGGCCGCCGCAAAAGCGTGGCAGGTTTTCCATTTCCGGAGACTTGAATCCCGCCTGGTATTGCTTGATCCACTCCAGAGGGTCTTCCGTTTCAATCTGATCAAGGACCGACGGTCCTTCACGCAGGGTAATCCGGTAACCATTTACTTCAACGAAGGATTTGCAGGGTAATCCTATGATGGAATAACGGCCCCATTTTTCACCGCCTTGCACCGATTCAAACAAATAAGAATACGGACCATCAGCCAGTTTCAAATAAGTACTCAGGGGGGTATCAAGATCGGCCAGCACTTCCCTGCTCAAAGGAATGCGGTTGTAGCCTTGTGCTGCAAGGGCAGCGAATTGTTGTTTTTCCATGATGGATCACCTAAAAAAATCGACGAACTAATAGAGTGGACGCACAAAAACCAATGGCTAGCCACGCCATCGTTGCGCCATCCCATTGGATAATTGTTCGATTTTTCTAGTGTGATTATGCGGCATGTTTGTGTTGTATTTTTTGAATTCGAGCGAATATTCTATGCGATCTGTCCCGGTTTGGCTATGCCTGCTGTTATAAAATACCTTTCAATTCAGCCATGGAGTCAACCACCAGGTCAGGATCGTAGTTGCGAATATCTTCTCCGTGATTGTAACCATAGCTCATACAGATAATCTGAAATCCTGCAGCGCGTGAAGCTTTCACGTCACTGATTGAGTCGCCAATCATCAGGGCATTCTCCGGTTCGACATTAAAATATTCCGCAGCGTGCAGTAGCGGCATCGGATCCGGTTTTTTCTTCGGCAAAGTATCGCCACAAATGACAATACTAAAATCTTCATGCACACCCAGATCCATTAACAAAGGAATGGTAAACTGAGCTGCTTTATTGGTTACACAACCCAGCTTATAACCCTGCGCTTTAAGATAATCCAAACCTTCGCGAATTCCATCATATAACATACTGCGCTTACTGACGTTGTCAGCATAGAGCTCCATGAAGATAGGGCGCGCTGACTGATACAAATCCTCATCAGGTTCGCCATCCAGCTGGCCAAGCAGTGAGCGTTTCACCAAACGATCAACCCCATTACCAACCCAGTTACGCACTTTATCAACACCGTGAACTGGCATATCCAGTTGTTTCATCATTTCATCAACACAATAGGCCAAATCGGGCACACTATCGACCAGAGTGCCATCAACATCGATCAGGATCATTTGGGGTTTTTTAATGCTCATCGCTCTTAATTCCAAAACTAACGTTCTATTACTAATATTTCAAAAACTTATACTCAAAAGTAAATGGGCGCCATCACAGCGCCCATATTTTAAAAATATATAGCTGTAAATTACTTCTTAGCTGCGGCCAGCTCCGCACGCATTGCATCGATAGTGGCCTTGTAATCGTCTGTGTTGAATATCGCAGAACCGGCAACAAAGGTATCCGCGCCTGCTTCGGCGATTTCGCGAATGTTATCCACCTTCACACCGCCATCGATTTCCAGACGAATGTCATAACCACTCTCATCGATTATTTTTCTGGCTTCACGCAGCTTATCGAGAGTAGCCGGTATAAAACTTTGACCACCAAATCCCGGGTTCACTGACATAAGTAATACCATGTCGACCTTATCCAAAACATATTTCAGGTAATCCAGTGGTGTGGCAGGATTGAATACCAAACCGGACTTACAACCGTTATCGCGGACTAACTGCAGGCTACGATCAATGTGCTCAGAACCTTCCGGATGAAAGGTAATATAGGTAGCCCCGGCCTTGGCGAAATCAGGAATGATGCGGTCAACGGGCTTCACCATCAAGTGCACATCGATGTCTGCTGTAACACCGTGCTTTCTCAACGCTTCGCAAACCAGCGGTCCAATGGTGAGATTAGGCACATAGTGGTTATCCATGACATCAAAATGGACAATATCTGCACCGGAATCCAATACGGTGGTAACTTCCTCTCCCAGGCGTGCAAAATCTGCGGATAAAATTGATGGTGCAATCAAATAATCTGACATATCGAGAGCCTCTTTATCGAACCAATGGCTGGCTTGTTTATAATGGAACCGCGCACTTTACCTGATTAGCGCGTAATTTTCAGCAATGATTCCCGATTAATTGTCTACGGACGTAATATCTGCCCAAATTGAGGTAAAATCACTTGTACAAACAAAATGTTAGTCGCACATTGGGCAAGTTTTTGCTAACTTTAGTAAAACACCATTATCGATATATTGGTGCAACCAGTGGCAAATCTGTAGCAATCACCTAATATCGTCAGGTTTATTACTGAAAAAAGATATTAACCACGAGCAGATGGCATCACTCACGGAGTAATCATTATGATCGCAATCGCATTATCCATTCACATGCTAGCCTCTATTATCTGGGTAGGCGGCATGTTCTTCGCCTACATGTTTCTCCGTCCTGTTGCTGCGGAAATGTTAGAACCACCCGTTCGTCTGCAACTCTGGTCTGCCATTTTCACACGATTTTTTAAATGGGTATGGCCCATTGTTATTCTCTTGCCTGTTACTGGCTATTTAATGATATTTAAAAACTGGGATGGATTTCGTTTTGTGACAATGGATATCCATCTCATGCATGCCATTGGGTTACTGATGGTATTATTGTTCCTGCATGTGTTTTTTGGACCCTACCGCCGTATGAATGAAGCCCTGCGAGACGACAATATCGAAGAAGCTGCTCGACGCCTGGGCCAAATACGCGGGGTGATTGCCATCAATATGACGTTGGGATTGGTAATCGGATTTATAGCGAGCGCAGGACGTTATTGGTAGGAGCTACATTGGGTGGCATTACAGCATTAGCCGGAAGTCTACAGGGTCCTTAAATAGTCAGGACTAGAAATTACGTACTGCACGAATACGTTCATAGGCTAAACGTATTTCACGTGTCTTATCTTCCGCAATTTTCAGCATTTCTTCGGGCAATCCCCGGGCGACCAGCTTGTCAGGATGATTCATACTGGTTAGGCGGCGGTATGCCTGTGTGATTTCGTCATTTGACGCATTCGGCGCCAGATTTAATATTGCGTAAGCATCTTCCACACCACCCGACTCTGCCATTTTTACGACTTTGCCAGTTTTCTTCTCGCGGCTAAAATGCCGCTCAGCACGGATGGTGCTTAGTATTCGATCGAAGTCGGCCCGCGTCATTTCCAGTAAGCGACAGATATTCAACAGGATCTGTTGCTTGGAAGGATTCATTTCCCCATTGTTGAATGCGGCAAATAATTGAATTTCCAGAAACATCTCCAGCAGGTGGTTCTGGAAACGACACACGGTAAAAAACGGCAAGACTACCTGGTTCAGATTGAAATCAGGTTTTTTTCCTTCATTAAACAACGCCAGGGCTTCTCGATGAATATTGTGTGGGAGACTTAGACGATTGATCACTTTATTCAACGCATCATATTCGTCATCATTTTCAGATTTCGCCGCTGCCGATACATATCCCATCACGGAAAATGTCGCCACAAAAAACTCTTTCTGTAAATTACCAAGATCTGCCGGATTAACTTTTGCGAAGTGGGGCCGTTTCAGCATCAGCATGCTTTTATCGACCAGAAAGCCAAGCGCGAGGCCAAATAAGGC
>NZ_CDLKIE010000299.1:0-11298 GCF_975902315.1 Kaarinaea lacus
AAAACCATTGACCGTATCATCGACGTATTCCCCGCCGCGGAAAAAGAAATGGTTCGTTCCATGTTGTCGGAATCCCTGCGCTCAGTGATTTCGCAAACACTGATCAAGAAAGTCGGTGGTGGTCGTGTCGCTGCACATGAAATAATGATTGGTACACCGGCAATTCGAAACCTGATCCGTGAAGCTAAAGTCCCCCAGATGTATTCCGCGATACAAACGGGACAGGGTATTGGTATGCAAACGCTGGATCAGAACCTCCAGGAATTGGTACAAAAAGGCGTTATTACCAAGCAGGATGCAGCGCAAAAAGCGGCGATCAAAGAGAACTTCAAATAGCAGTAAAAGCTGCTATATCCTTGTATTTACTAAAGTCGCTTAAGGTAAGGGCTTATGGCAGCATCATTGCCGAACACAAAATTTATGCCCTGTAAATATTGTGTTCGGCATAAAATAATTATTACAATGGGTGATCGTTAGGCCAAATCCACACCGCCGCCTGGAGCGGCACTCTAGTTCCTGGCTACTGGCAATTCGCTGACTACCGACAACTTATCATGAGCCTGTTTAAAGAATATTTTAATCTCATCAAAGACTTCAACTCGTTGCTCAACGCGATGATTATGCGCGATGCTTCGGATCTGTTTATCACCGAAGGTCTGCCCCCCAGCATGAAAATCAATGGCAAGATCACCGCCATCGAGGAAGATGTCATAACTGCCGAGCAAACCCATCAGCTGGCTTATAACCTGATGAACAGCCAACAGCGCCAGGAATTTGAAGAATCCCTGGAATGCAATTTTGCCATTTCCCGGGCAGAGACCGGCCGTTTCCGCGTCAATATTTTTAAACAGAAACATCACATTGGTATTGTGTTACGACGCATCAAAACCGATATTCCAACACTCGATGCGTTACACATGCCAGAGCAGTTAAAAGAAATCGCTCTGGCGAAACGTGGATTAGTGGTTATCGTCGGTGCAACCGGCAGTGGTAAATCGAGCACCCTGGCTGCAATTATTGGTCATCGCAACCGCAACAGTACTGGCCATATCATTTCAGTAGAAGATCCTATTGAATATATACACGAGCACGATGGTTGCGTTATTACCCAGCGCGAGGTTGGCGTAGACACCAAAAGCTTTGAAACAGCACTGCAAAATACCCTGCGGCAAGCGCCGGATGTTATTTTAATCGGCGAAGTACGAACGCGTGAAACCATGGAACACGCACTGGCATTTGCAGAAACAGGACATTTATGTCTTACAACACTGCATGCCAACAATGCCAATCAGGCACTGGATCGCATGATTAACTTTTTTCCTAAAGACCGTCGCGACCAGGTGTTACTGGATTTGTCCCTTAACCTGCGCGCCATTATCGGACAGCAGTTAATTCCCACTTTAGATAGAGACGCTGTATACCCAGTTGTTGAAATCCTGCTGAATACACCCCTGGCTGCTCAGTTGATTAAGCAGGGTGATATTTCCGAATTGAAAGAGTTGATGGGCCAGTCCAATAACCTGGGCATGATCACCTTCGACCAGGCGCTGTATCAATTATATAAAGAAGGCATTATCTCTGCTGACGACGCCTTACACCATGCCGATTCAGCCAACGAAATTCGCTTAATGATTAAACTGGAAGAGAAAAAAGAGAAGAATGAAAACAGTGAAGAGAATACATCACTGGATGGAATTCGCCTGCTGAATATAGATGAGATTTAGTTACGTAATAATTAGCGAATCAATGTTTACTATTGCTGGCCGCAGTGTGCTGACGCTGTAAGACCACTGACCAGGATGATACTTTTTTCTTACCCCTGGTTAACACCCCTTCCACTTTATACTCATCGTCACTTTGATAGGTAAATCGCTCGCTACCACGATAATTGTCCTTAGCCGACTGGTATTCTGAAACAACCTCATCATCTTCAATTTTAAACGTGCCATGCAAATGCCCCATAGAAGGATTATGGGAAATCCACTGTGTTTGCAGTTTACCCGGCTGTAATGGCTCTATTTCATATTCATTAGTAAAGTTGATGGAACGATCGGCATAAACACGCATTACGCCTTTGTTGATCCACTTGGAATCCAGGTGCTTGATGATCGTTTCCCCGTTAACGGGATATTCATTGTTTTGATCATCCCAAAATTTACCCGTCGCTTTCCAGTAGCCTTCGGATAACAAAAATGTATGTTTGCTCATCTTTGTCTCCCTTGTTGGATCTTGGGATTAAAGTGTCTACGGTGAGAATACGGTTGAAGCCTCGAATACCGGCCCATCAACACATACCCGCTTCATGGCTGGCCCAGTATCCGTTTGTACTTCCACCACGCATCCTGCACATCCGCCCACCGCGCAGGCCATGAATTCTTCCAGTGAAACCTGGCAGGGTAAGTTATAATCATAGGCCATTTTCGCGACTGCTTCTAACATGGGATGCGGCCCGCAGGCAAAAACTTCCACCTCGTTGCGTTGCGCTGCTTCCAAGGCATCCAGCCATGACCTGGCCAGATCGGTAACATAACCTTCAAAACAACCAACATAGCCTTGCGTACTGGCAAGTCGACTGGGTATCCCCCAGTCCTCCATTAACGGCATAGCGCCAATTACCCCAGGTGGCATGCCTGGAATAACAAATTGTGAAGGTCTGGGATCAAAGGGAAAGGGTACTTCGGAACCCATGATTACGAATGGTTTATAACGCTTGTGTTTTTCTTTTATGGTGTCGGCAAGAAACACCATCGGAGGAATACCCACCCCACCGCCAATCAACAGTGTTCGAGGATACGCATCATGCAGCTCAAAAGGCTGGCCAATAGGTCCCATCAGGTTAATGACTTCTCCTTCTGCGCGTTGCGATAAAATCGCGGTGCCGGCGCCAAATACTTTATACAAAAACTCTACCCAGCCCGCACTGCGGTCAACACGCATAATGGAAATAGGGCGCCGCAAGGGTAATTCCGGACCACAATGGATATGGGCGAACTGCCCCGGTACTGCGCGCCGGGAAATTTCAGGCGCGTTTACCCGTAACACAAATTGTTGCCCAGGAAAGCTTTCATGTATCAAAATTTCCGCTTTTTCAACAACAATAGTATCGCGGTGAGGCTTTTGCTTTTCAGTGACCATGGCAAATGATTCTGTTATTTAACTCGCTAAGCAGGTTGATTCTCAAATGGATAAACCTGTCTTCCGTCCAGGATGGTGTACGTGACACTTCCCGTAAATTCCCACCCAATAAAGGGAGAGTTCTTCCCAAAACTTACCATTTGTTCCTCTGTAAAACGCCAGTCATGTTCTGGATTGAAAATACAAATATCCGCAGCGCTTCCGACACTTAATCGTCCAGCATCGATGCCTAAAATGTTTGCTGGCTTCGAAGTAATACAGGCAATGGCCGTTGACAGAGAAATAAGGCCACTATCAACCAGGCGCAAAGTCAGTGGCAACAGGGTTTCAATGGAGGAAATGCCCGGTTCACTGCTGGGAAACGGTGCCAGTTTGGCATCAACATCATGCGGCTGATGATCGGAACAGATGGCGCTAATAGAATCCTTGTTCAGGGCGTCACGCAATGCTTCCATATCACGCTGGGTACGTAAAGGCGGTTTTACCCGGCAATTAGAATCGAAAAATCCAATGTCCAATTCACTTAAAAACAGGTGATAGACAGAAACATCGGCACTAACCGGTAGCCCATCGTGCTGAGCCCTGGCCACCATTTGCACTGCTTTAGCCGAGGACAAATGAGAAAAATGCGCACGCGCGCCGGTGAGTTCAACTAACTGCAACTCCCTGGCGACAGCAACTGTTTCCGCGGTCTCGGGAATGCCGGGCAATCCCAGTCGCACGCTGACCTGACCTTCATGGGCACAACCACCCACACTTAATAGTGGATCTTCTGCGTTGATAAATACTGTCAAGCCAGCACTTACCGCATACTCCATAGCACGCCGCATGACCTGCTGGTTGACACCATGATAAGCATTACTCACAGCTACACAGCCAGCATTTTTCAAGGCATACATTTCACTTAGCTGCTTGCCTGCCAGTCCCTGGGTTAATGCGCCCAATACGCGCACCTTCGCCATTCCTACTTCCTGGGCCCGCTCCTGTATATGTTCAACCATGCCAGGTGTATCGACAACGGGATTACTATCGGGTGGACAACATAATGTTGTTACGCCGGCTTTGGCAGCCGCCCTTGTTTCGGTGGCAATATTTCCCTTATGTTCATAGCCTGGCTCTCTTAAGCGGGCACATAAATCAACAAACCCGGGGCAAACGATTTGTCCACTGGCGTCGATTTCCTGTTGCGCATTGAATCCTGCGGGCGGTTCACCCAGTGCGGCAATTTTTCCGCCCTCAATAAAGATATCCTGTACGCTGTCGACGTTGTTTGCGGGATCGATGACACGACCGTTTTTTATGTGCAATCCCACTATTGAACCACTCCTTCTGACGGTCGCCCCAGCACCATGGACATAACCGCCATGCGTACTGCGATACCATTCGATACCTGTTCCAGAATCACCGACTGTGGTCCATCCGCAACTTCTGAAGACATTTCCACACCACGATTAATGGGGCCAGGATGCATAACGATGGCGTCAGGTTTGGCAGCCCGCATTTTATCCGGTGTTAAACCATACTGTTGAAAGTACTCATGCTCACTGGGCAACAATGCTGCCTCCATACGCTCTTTTTGCAGGCGCAGCATAATGACTACATCGGCGTCCCGAATACCTTCTATCAGGTCATGGTGAACATGTACGCCGAGATTAGCAGCGTGGCCTGGAATCAGGGTTTTTGGAGCAACAACTCTCAGCTCTGACACCCCCAGGGTTGTTAAAGCGTGAATCTGGGAACGTGCCACCCGCGAGTGCATGATGTCGCCCACTATAGCAACGGTTAAGGGAGCAAACTCTTTCTTGTGCTTACGAATCGTAAACATATCCAGTAAAGCCTGCGTAGGATGAGCGTGGCTACCATCTCCCGCATTTATAACACTTATATGTGGCGCCACATGCGAAGCAATAAAATGCGCAGCCCCACTTTCCGCGTGGCGTACCACAAACATATCACAATGCATTGCCTCCAGGTTGCGCAACATGTCCAGCAGGCTTTCACCCTTGTTGGTCGCAGAAGTGCTCACGTTTACTTTTAGCACGTCGGCTGACAAACGTTTGGCAGCCAGTTCAAATGTCGTTAGCGTGCGGGTACTGGATTCAAAAAACAAATTAACAATGGTTTTACCACGTAACAGTGGGACTTTTTTAACAGCCTGTCCAGCCACTGTGGTAAAAGACTCTGCGGCATCAAGAATATCGACTATCATCTGACGCTTAAGGCCTTCTATCGTCAGCAAGTGGCGTAATCGCCCTTGTTCATCCAGTTGAATATTTTTCTGTATCATGGCGTGCGCACCACCGACAATTCCAGTTTGTCAGGACCCGTCAGCTTAACATGCTCATGAGAATCGAGCGCCAAATGAGTCCCCACTACATCCGCCTGAATGGGTAATTCACGGCCGCTTCGCTCACCCAGGACTGCCAGCAAGACTGACGCCGGCCGACCATAATCAAAAACTTCATTCATGGCTGCACGGATGGTGCGGCCAGTATGCAAAATATCGTCAACCAGAATAATATGTTTGTCATCCACGGCAACCGGCAAAGCAGAAGGCTTTACCTGCGGATTCATACCAATGCGACTGAAATCATCACGGTAAAAGGAAATATCCAGCGTTCCCAGGGGTAAGCCAAGATTGAGTTGCTTGTGCAATCGTTCGGCAATCCACACGCCACCGGTATGTATGCCGATCATGAAAACTTGCTGGGATGAATATGATTGTAGTTTGGCCTTTAGGTCAGTGGCCATCTGAGCGATCAAGGTTTCAACATCATCGGCGGATTGCATGCCTCAGCACCATATTCTAATTAAGTTTGTAGTTATCGAGTTTCGTTTCTGTATCACTTTATTCTCGATGTAATAATCGCACTTTTTTCTCGCTGCACAATTATGATGTCGGCTGCTGGTTAAACCAGCTTTCCAGAATAATTTTAGCCGCTGTTTTATCAACTTCTGCTTTCGCCCTGTTCCCGCGTAATGGTTTCGATTTTCTGCCAGTGCGGCTGGTGGCAATCATGCTTTCTGCCTCCAGGGATGTCAATCGCTCATCGACCCAGAAGACCGGTAAATTGTAACGCGCCTGCAATTGATTCCCAAACTGTTTTGCGGCCTGGCTTATTGCATGTTCACTACCATCGGCATTGAGAGGCAGACCCACGACAAAGGCGTCCGGGCGCCAATCTGCTACCAGTTGGTCGATCGCACTCCAGTCGATACTATTTGCGGAATTGTTTAAGGTAGTAAGCGGTGTGGCGGTTCTTGTAAACTCCTGGCCAACGGCGACGCCTATGCGTTTTGTTCCGTAGTCAAATGCCAGTAATGTGCGTGGAGCAGTTGTCACGCGTGACCCGCATCCCCCGTAAGCTGATTAATATCGACACCCAATAGCCGTGCCGCCTCTTCCCAGCGACGCTCTACCTGGGTATCAAAAATAATGCGGGTATCGGAGGGACCACTCAGCCAGGCGTTTTCCACCATTTCCTGTTCCAGTTGTCCGGCACCCCAGCCTGCGTAGCCCAGGGCCACCAGGCATTGATCGGGACCGTTCCCCGCTGCGATGGCCTCAATAATGTCGTTCGAGGTTGATACACCGATCACGTCAGTGACTGGCAATGTTGACTCCCAATCACCAATCGGCCGATGCAATACAAAGCCACGCTCGGTTTCCACCGGCCCTCCGCGATAGACAGACTGATCGAATAAATCCACAGACGCCTGTTCCGAACGAATCTGGCTAATCAGTTCACCCAGTGATAAATCCACCGGCTGATTGATCACGATACCCATCGCGCCATTTTCGTTATGTTCACAAATATAGGTTACTGAATGAAAAAAGTTCGGATCCAGCAAATTGGGCATGGCAATGAGGAACTGATTGGTGAGATACCCTGAGTCGGACATAATGATCAGTATGCGCAAGGTTTAGCAAGAGCACAAGTGCTATTAGGCCCCTGCTAAAAATTCGACTAGCGCCTGGTTTTCAACCGGCTACCCGACAGGAATTGCCAGGTTCGCACGATGACAATCTCATCATAGTCCTTGGCGATGTCGTCGGGAAATCTTGCATACGGCGCCGCCATTTTAACAATCCGAACGGCTGCATCATCCAGTACTTTGTGTCCGGAATATTTAGTTATTTTAATATCTTTGACACTACCATCGGCAGTGACCGTAACAGCCATGCGCACATTGCCGGTTAATCGAGCACGCACAGCTTCATCGGGAAAATTCAGGGTACCGATGCGCTCTACCTTTTTGCGCCAGGATTCTTCGTAGCTGGCAAACCGGTACTCCTTGGTTTGTGCGGTAATGAATTTTTTCTTGGGTTTATTTGAGGTCACTTTACGTGCCACGTCCACTTCCGCGCTTAAGCGCGCCATTTCCTTGCTCTGTTTCAGTAATTGCTTGGAGGTTATGTTTTTCTGTTGGGTCGGCAGATCTGGAGAGGCTTGCTGCAGTGCGATTTTATGTTCAGAGCTACGCGTTGCTGTCAAAATTTCCTTTTGTTGAGGATTTGGTGACGTTGCCATTTCAGTTTCCGGCACAACTTCCGTCACTTCACCCACTTCACCGGTTGGCACCACGGCCTCAGTAGGTGAACTGGGTTTTTCAAGTTCCTGGCTATCACCACCACCTTCCTGACTGGCCTGCGCCAGGAAATCAGCGTCTTCAATTTTTTTGTCAGTCTGTGTCTGGACCAGGGTAATTTCCAGGCCGGGTAGTTTTTCCGGGCGTTTGCTGCGGTCATATTGAGAAAAACTGACGCCCAGGATGATCAAACTATGCACCACAATGGCGAAAAATATCGTTAATCCCAGTCGATCACCAGAAGTGATTTTGGGTGATAATGAAGGAGGTGTAGCAGCTACGGCAGTCATTGTAAGATCTTTGAAAGTGATTGGGTATTTGAGTTTAAATTAGTAATAACGCGAGCGGCAATAACACCACTCACCATGCCAAAAATCAATGCTAATGTCATTAAAACCGGTAACAAATGAAATAACGCCTTGTGTGGAATAAACAACCAGTATGCCGCTAAAAACTGACCTAACATATGCATCATTGCTGCCACCACGCTATAACCTATCGGACCAAGCGCAACTGCTGACAGCTTCCGTGACCAGGTCTGCGCCAGGGCCAGGGCGACCAAACTACAACAGGCTCCTGAAAAACTTAGAAAAAACGTGGGCGTCAGGAAAGTACCTATTAACAAACTGCCAACCAATACCCGCAATAAACTAATCCATACCGCGACACGCCATCCCCATAATAACAGGGCCACCAATGTAACCACATTGGCCAAACCCGGTTTAACGCCCGGCAATGGCGTGGGCAATGCACTTTCAATGATATGGATCGTGATCGCCAGCGCGGTCAGCCACGCAATGATATGATCCTTTTTCGAACTCTCTATCAGCGACATTGCGATGAATTCCCTTAGCGGTTCTTCCCTGCTGACACTATATTATTGGTCTGTTTTTCCAGAAATTTAGAAATTCATGGTGTCAAAGCGCGGATCCGGTCCCAAAATTCGCACGCTAATCGCATTGGGTACACAGGCAGCGATTTCACCACTTTGATGGATCCAGCCCTGGTGGATGCACTGTTTGGTATCACAAGGCGATGAAATAAAACGGATTTTTCCGTCTTTTATTTCCAGTTTACTGTCACCCAGCCTACCTTCCACATTAATCACTTGTTCCTGATATAGGTCGATAGTTAACCAGTGTTTGCCCGCGATGGCGATCGCAGCCTGATTGCCATACACCGATTGTCCCCAATACACCGCGTACAACGCGCCGAGACTGACCACAGCCAGTGCAAGCAGCAATCGATCACCTGCCGTCAGTTTTTGTCCCAACATGAAATTCAGAGTACGGGTATGCACACTATGTTAATGGCTCACTGTATATAACTTTCGGCATCGGTTCGACATCAAAATAGATTCGATCCCTTAAATTGGGTGTCATATAAATAGTACCGTCACTGGCCACCAACATGACGCCACTCACTCCCATGGCTTTTGCCACCTCGAACCATTGCGCAACACCGGCAACAAAAATCGCCGTTGCCGCCGCATCAGCGCGGTCCGCTCGCTTATCAAACACCGTCACCGATGTTACACCTTGCTTTGGATATCCGCTGTGGGGATCAATGATGTGGTGGTAACGCCTGCCTTCGTACTCATAGTAGCGCTCATAATCGCCCGAGGTAAAAACACTTTCATCACCCTGGGTGTCTACCGAAGCCAAAACACCTTCGCCCCGCGGATTACGAATACCAACACGCCAGGCCCTGTCACCGTGTTTGCCTATCGCCCTCAAATCACCGCCCGCATTCACGATGGCATTGGTAATTCCCAATTCCTTTAAGTGTTCAATAGCCATATCCACTGCCAATCCCTTGGCAAAACCACCAAAGTCCAGTTGCACTGCGGGATTGTTGGACTTCAATTCCACACCGTCCAGCACAAGGTCCTTCATGCTTGGCTTTTGCGCCAACAGCCTGTTAATAGCATCTGCACTGGGTGGCGGACCTTTCGGTAAATCATCGCTGGCAAAACCCCACAATCGGATGAGCTGCCCAATCGCAGGATTAAATCGATTACCACTGAGTTCTGCCAGTTCAGATGCGGTCCTGATCAACGGTATTAAGGATGGTCCAATGGAAAATTTTTGCTGCGTCGGCAGTAACTGGTTAACACGGGACAAGCTGCTTGGTTTCCATGCATGCCATGTCTCGTGCATATATTTAACATCATCCGCAATAGCAGCAACAGCTTGCTGCCCGGCCTTCTCATCAATTCCCCAGATTTTTACTTCAATCAGCGTGCCGAACCCCAGGAATTGCTCATAATAAACCCCCGGAGATCTGTTACATGATGTCAGCACTACTGCTGTCACCATGAGAATTCCACCAAGTATAGAATATCGCAAGAACTGCTTTTTAAAGGTCGTGTGACTGAACATCCACTACTCGTGCTTTAAGTTTGGTTTGAATTTACGTGATTGAGTTTAAGATATCTGGTTTTACGCTTCGTTTGAATTATGTGGCGTTAACTTTTGCTGCTATTGCATCCATAAGCTGCCCTGCAATATCCAGTTTATAGAGCTGATCAAGTTCCCTTATGCAGGTTGGGCTGGTGATATTGATTTCTGTTAGATAATCCCCAATCACATCAAGCCCCACGAACATTAAACCTTTCTCTTTCAAGCTTGGTGCCACTTGTTCGCAAATCCAGAGATCACGACCGGTTAGTGGCACACCAACACCAGTACCCCCCACCGCCAGATTGCCGCGCGTCTCCCCTTCTGCCGGTACGCGCGCTAACGCATAAGGTACCGGCTTACCATCAATTAACAGTATGCGTTTATCGCCCTGTTTAATTTCTGGAATAAATCGCTGCGCCATCACATAACGGGATTCGTGTTCGGTTAAGGTTTCGATAATGACGTTGGTATTGGCATCACCTTCCACAACACGAAAAATTGATGCCCCACCCATGCCATGCAGTGGCTTTAAGATAAGGTCTTTGTGTTGCCGCAGAAATCCCAATATTTGCTGTGGATCTCTTGTGACCAATGTAGGCGTTGTACATTGTGGAAACCAGGCGGTAGAGAGTTTTTCGTTGGCGTCGCGCAGGGTTTGCGGTTTGTTTACCACTAATACACCTTGTCGTTCAGCAAGTTCCAATATATACGTGGCATAAATGTATTCCATATCAAAGGGAGGATCTTTGCGCATCAGTATCACATCAAGATCAGACAGAGGCCTACACTCTGCATCACCGAGCTCAAACCATCCTGACGAATCATCAGTCACTGTTAAAGGGCGTGCATTGGCCATCGCAACACCATCGATAACAGAGAGATCGTTTAATTCCATATAGTAAAGCTGCCAATCCCTGGCCTGTGCAGCCAGTAACATGGCAAAGGTGCTGTCCTTGTGAATTTTGATGGTCGAGATGGGATCCATCACAACAGCCAATTTAACCATAAAATGAAAATACCCCAATTCGTTACTAACACTGTTTAATGGTTGATTAATATTTCACGATAAAAAACACGTTCGCAATAGTAAGGTGCTGAGCATTAAGTATAAGGGTATTTAGATTGCGACGAGGAAAAATTTAACGGCACTATAGCTGTTACGTGTTCGATA
>NZ_CDLKIE010000300.1:0-6510 GCF_975902315.1 Kaarinaea lacus
CACAAATGGAAGGTTATGTCTGGCCACAAATACCGCATGATGAAAATCCCGTCTCATATGTTACCAACGGCGTTCATGTTCCTACCTTTCTAGCCCGGGAATGGGTAAACCTGTTTGACATGCGCTTTAAGGAATGGCGTAACAAATTAACCGAGCCTGACTACTGGCAGTGTATTGATGACATACCGGACCATCGATACTGGAGTTTACGCCAATCGGTTAAGGGCGAAATGATGGAGCATGTCTGGCGCCGGGCCGTGCAACAAATGCGTCGTAACGGCTGTAGCGAAGCACAGGTAAATCGCCTGGTCCGTTTCATTGAACCACGGGAAACCGATATTCTTACCCTGGGATTCGCCCGACGCTTTGCCACCTACAAACGTGCAACCCTGTTATTCTCCGATCCGGAACGTTTAGCAAGAATTCTTAATATCGCCAACCGACCAGTGGTGTTAATTTTCGCCGGAAAAGCGCACCCGCATGATCAACCCGGTCAGCATTTAATTCGTGTTATACACGAGTTCTCCCGGCGCCCGGAATTCGAAGGTCGCATTCTGTTGTTAGAAGGTTACGACATGTCTCTGGGGCGCAAACTGGTATCAGGTGTCGATGTATGGATAAATACACCGGAATACCCCCTGGAAGCCAGTGGCACATCCGGAGAAAAAGCGGGTATTAACGGTGTTGTAAACCTGAGTGTGCTGGATGGTTGGTGGGGAGAAGGATTCTCAGGCGACAATGGTTGGGGCATTGCGCCTCACGGCCAGGAGTTTGATGCCGAGTATCGCAACCAGGAAGAAGCCAAGGATTTACTGGACATCATCGAGAATGAAGTTATTCCCATGTATTACGAACGCGATGGACGCGGCTACTCAGAAAAATGGGTGCGTATGTCTAAAGCGTCAATGCGCACGGTTATCCCAAACTTCAATGCGCAACGCATGGTAAAAGATTACGTCAATAACTTTTACACGCGCGCCAACAATCACCAAAAAACACTGAGCGCTAACAACAATGAACCAGCGCATGAGCTGGCGGAATGGAAAAAGAAAATTGCTAAAGTCTGGCCTAGCGTAAAAATCCGTCGCATTGATGAATGTGAAGGTACGATCCTATCGGGGGATACATTACCGATTCGAATCGCGGCTAATCTGGCTGGACTAACTCCGGATGATGTAATAGTGGAATGTATTGTTGGTACTGAAAACAGGCGCGGCGAATTTAAAGCACACGAGCATTTTATTTTTGATGCGATTGGTGATAATGATAAAGGTGATACCCTGTTTAGCATCAATTTAAAGCCGAGTTTGCCGGGGAAACAGCTCTATCAACTGCGCATGTATCCATCACACCGTTTGCTGGCGAATCGTTTTGAAGCAGGGTATATGATCTGGATTTAGAAGATTTTACGCCTGGAAAAAATCAGCTGGATTCTACATCACGCTCGAACTGGGTAACCATGGCTTTTACCTTTTCGGCAACATGGTCGTCAACCTGCTTCCATTGAAAACGCCAGCTCCAGTTACCTTTCGAGGTGCCTGGCGTATTCATGCGATGTCCTTTCCCCAGGGACAACAGGTCCTGCATGGGCACTATCGCCCAATTGGCCACTGAACGAAACGCACATTCCACCAGCGCCCATGGCATGGGCTCACCAGGATTACCCATATATTGATAAATATTTTTTTTGTTATGCTCAGGCAAATCCTCGAACCAGCTGAGCGTGGTGTCGTTGTCATGGGTGCCCGTATATACCACGCAGTTTTCAACATGGTGGTGCGGTAAATAAGGATTGGCTTCATCACCATCGAATGCAAACTGTAATATTTTCATTCCGGGCCAGCCAAACTGTTCACGAAGCGCATTTACCTCCGGCGTAATAGTGCCAAGGTCTTCAACAATAATAGGTAGTTCACCGACGGACTGTTGCAATGAATTAAACAATGCTTCACCGGGTGCTTTAACCCAGCGACCATTTATTGCCGTCTCTTCCTGAGCATCAATTTCCCAATACGCTTCAAAACCACGAAAGTGATCGACGCGAACTGCATCGTACAGTATAAGCGCGACATGGAATCGTTCTATCCACCATTTAAAGCCATCATCTGCGAGCCGGTCCCATCGATACAATGGATTACCCCAGCGTTGGCCTGTTTCAGAAAAATAATCCGGCGGCACACCGGCTACGGTATTCGGGAAGCCATCGGCATCCAGATCAAAGTATTCCTGGTGCTGCCAGACCTCCGCGCTATCGTGTGCAACAAAAATGGGCATGTCGCCCACCATTAGTACCTGACGTTGATTGGCATACTGCTTGAGCAAGGCCCATTGACGAAAAAAAACAAATTGCTCAAAGTAAATCTCTTTTATACCTTCTCTATATTGCTTTTTGGCTTTTTCCAATGCATCGGCTTCGCGATCTCGATATTTTTCCGGCCAATAGTTCCAGCCCTTGTGTTTATAATGCTCCCTCAATACCATAAACAGGGCATAGTCTTCCAGCCATGAACTGTTATCAGCAACAAACTGTTGAAGTTCTTCTTTGTGTGCTTTTTCTGCCCGCTTGAGGAATCCCTTATAGGCTTCATTGAGGTAATAGGTTTTACTGGCAACGCTACTCACTTCTGACAATAATTCATCATCCAGCCAGCCCCACTGGCTTAATAACTCAAGACTGATCAGTTCGGGATTTCCTGCATCGACTGACAGGCCCATATAAGGAGAACCATCTTCATGGGTAGGTGTTACTGGCAACATCTGCCAGATCGTTAATCCACAGGCATTCAAAAAATCTACAAAACGGTAGGCTTCAGGTCCCAAATCTCCCTGTTCATATTCCCCAGGCAAAGATGTAGGATGAAGAATGACGCCTGCTCGACGTTGACGTAACGTGGAATGGGGTATTGCGCGATGCTCGATAGTTTTGCTCATTAATCGCTTGTCAGTAATCAGCTATAGATTAAATAATAAAATCGCGACAGACTAATTCTGTTCAGAGCCCCTGCGCATAACACCGCCCAATTGCGGTGCGCCACTTCCGTGCGCAAAAGCATGGGACAGATACTCCGGTGGTTCCTCCCCAAGTAACTGACACAGATTAACGAGTTGCATACGAAACAAATGATCGAAGTCACTGACAGTTTCTGATGGATTATAATCCCCGAACCACCAGAACCAGTCTGATCCCTCACATATCGCCAACTGTATTTCGGCCGCCGCTCGTTGTTCATCGGACAAACGATTCGAATCAACCACTTTATCATAGATTCGCTTAACATCACCCAACATATCCCAGGCGCGATTTTTATCCGCGTCACCGATCCACGTCGAAAAGGTACCATACACCCAACTTCCCGCCACTATGTGCGGCAAAGGCGTTTTGGGAACATTACGGTCCAGACAGCTGGAAAACGTCGTCAGGTTCAACCTGGGGTGTTCAGCTATTTCTTTATAAAGTGCATTGAGAAAATAGAACCCGTTCTCTGGATAGTATTCCCAGGCATTTTCGCCATCAAGAATAATGGAAACCACGTGCTGGCCGGTATCTTCACCGATTGTAGTGGCGATGTTTTCCAGATGATGCACCAGGTTGGCAACCGCGTCATCGGCATGCCAGGTTGAATAGGTGAATCCGACCAGATCAGATAAACCATCATCACGAAAGAAACACGCCATGTCATGACCTTCCAGGCAAAACGCTCGGCAATGCCCAGGATCGTGTTGTTGTTCTTCAGGTTTATTTGATTCAGCCGTTTTATGCAGGCTGTTGTTTAAAACATTTTCCCCACTGGCCACCCAACGAAAACCGCTTTGCTCAAACAACTTGAACGCGGCATCACTCACACTTCCTTCCGATGGCCAGCACCCTGCTGGCTTAAAGCCAAAGTAATGCTCAAACACTTCAATACCGTGTTGAATTTGCCAACGCGCGCTTTCTTGTCCGCCCGGGTAAGCTTCCAGCAAAGGCATGCTGGCATCGGGCATGGCTTCTCTGGCACTGTTCAGGTCCAGTAACAAGGGCACGATGGGATGCGCATAGGGAGAGGTAGATAACTCCACTTTACCGGATTCTGCCAGCGCCCTGTAACGGGGAATCACGCCAGACAGCAAATCACCAATGATCTCCAGCAGCACTCGGCGTTCATGTAACGTATACCCACTACCTTTGTTCACTAACTCCTCTATGCGCTTATCTTCACGCCGTACTGTCTCTCCTAGCCATGCCAGGTGATACCAGACGATAATATCTACCAGGAACTGATCGTTAATGTAAATATTGGCATCCTGATGTTTCAGAAACCAGTCTGCCAACTCCGTTAAACGTTGATAATTTTCATAGCGATCTATGAGACGTTCCTTGTTGGCTCTTAAACAGTCCTGAACCAGCTTGATACGTTCGCCGATTTCAACTGGGAGCACTGCCCCCCCTAATGCACATAACAGGGGATCCGTAATACGAGAACCTTGCAGGAAGTAGCCGTTTATCTGCTGAGCATAATCATCGATCTGCTCCAGCAATATCGGTGCGAAGTTTACAACAGCCGCAGCTTTAGGCTCAGACTCAAGATGCGCCGCCATATCAACATAATCTTTTATCGCATGCAGATAGGTCCAGGGCAGGCAATACTCACCGGATGAACGGTCGTGATATGACGGCTGGTGCATATGCCAGCATATGACTACATTAAGTTTCGAGCTATCGGACATAGTGAAGTTCTTGACCCAGCATTTCCGGAATTACCAATACCACACCTTCAGGCGAGACAAAAAATCGATCACGGTCTTTGGCCAGGTCTACCCCAATTTCCAGTTCATCCGGTATCTTGCAACCTCGATCGATAATACAACGCTTAATTTTGCAATTTCGGCCAATTTCCACATCCGGCAAAATCACAGAATCTTCAACTTCTGCATACGAATTAACATGCACATTGGAAAACAGCAAAGAATGCCGAACAGTGGAGCCCGAAATTATACATCCACCCGATACCATGGAATCCACCGCCATGCCACGCCGGTCTTCGTCATCGAATATAAACTTGGCGGGTGGTAACTGTTCCTGGTAAGTCCATATAGGCCAATCTTCATCATACAAATTTAATTCCGGAGTAATGCCAATCAGCTCCAGATTGGCGCGCCAGAAAGCATCGACGGTTCCTACATCACGCCAGTATGCCGAACTGTCACGCTGAACATCACGGAATGGATAAGCAACAGCCCGGTAGTTTTCAACAAGTTTCGGCACTACATCTTTGCCGAAGTCATGGTCAGATTCGATATTGTCGGCATCTTCGATAAGCAAATCATAAAGAAACCTGGCATTAAACACATAGATACCCATTGACGCCAGCGCCATGGTTGGATTGTTGGGCATAGGGTCAGGTCGTTTTGGCTTTTCTGCAAAACTTTTAATTTTCCAGTCGGTATCAACACTCATTACACCAAATTCCGTTGCCTTCTGCAGTGGCACTTCTATACACCCTACAGTGATATCAGCTTTGCTATCGACATGTGCGGCGATCATCGGGCCGTAATCCATTTTATAAATATGATCCCCTGCCAGGATTAATACATAATCCGGCTCATGGTTGCGAATGATATCGATGTTTTGATAAATGGCATCAACAGTACCGACATACCATTGTTCCTGGATTCGTTGCTGGGCCGGTAGCAATTCGACAAATTCTCCAAACTCACCGCGCATGAAATTCCAACCCCGCTGCACATGTTGAATCAGGGAGTGAGATTTGTATTGGGTCAGTAAACCGATTTGGCGAATCCCGGAATTCACACAGTTGGAAAGCACAAAATCGATAATGCGAAACTTTCCACCAAAGGGCACCGCCGGTTTTGCACGCCAGCGCGTCAGGTCTTTTAATCGCGATCCTCTTCCACCGGCCATAATCATTGCCAGGGTGTTCCGCGTCAAACGACTTACAAACCGTGGTGTATGCGAGCTCGCCATTCCTCTGCTCCTTTGTACGTATAAAACGTGTTAAGAGAGTTCTCGTTCAAATTTATTATGCTGGAAAAAAAAACGCATTACTTTATAGTCACAATATTACATTTTGAGGTCACAAAACATTGATCCTGATCCGTATTTAATACTATTTTTGTGTTAGCATATATTGCATAGCTATTGACAACAAGAAGAATTATTCTGTAGAGAATTGCACCTTAACATACGCTGAATTTTTAAATCCCGATGGACGATTCACCCAACAAAACAATATCAAATCCTGATGATTCACCCTCACCCGGGACTGCGCCGACAATGAACAGCAATCAACCATCGCGTTCTAGTGAGCGAGTCCTTGACAGAGAATTGTCGAAAATTATCAACGCCACACACCATGATCCCTTTTCCGTGCTGGGCAAACATAACATCGACGGCACTGAAATAGTGCGGGTCTTCATGCCCCGGGCGACTGAGGTTCAACTACCGGATATAAGCGCAAATTTCCAGCGCATTCCAGATACTGACCTGTTTGAATGGAAGGGAGAGCCCGG
>NZ_CDLKIE010000301.1:0-3149 GCF_975902315.1 Kaarinaea lacus
AAAGGAAGGCGAGGGAGGATTTAAAAAGAAGAAATCCCCCTCAATTCTCCTTTAAAAAGGGGGAGGTTAAGATAGTCTAATGACGTGAGATGTAAGTTCCCTCCTTTGTAAAGGAGGGCGAGGGAGGATTTAAAAGATTAAATCCCCCTTACTCCCCCTTTAAAAAGGGAGAAGGTAGAATAATTCCTGTTTTAGCAACTTCTGGTTTAATTGGGCTCGGTGAATCTCAACATTTTTAATGGTTAGACCTTATCCTTATACCAGCCTACGCAGCCGGCGTAGTGCTGGCGTACCTTCCGAGAAGGCTTTTCCTAACGATGGCTGGAATATAAAACTATGGATAATATTGCGGTCTACATTGGCGATGAACTTGCCCGCTATGGCTTTGGTGAAGGGCATCCCTTTGGTCCAGATCGGCAAGCTGCGTTTATCAGGGAATTTGAAAAGCGTGGCTTACATAAGAAAGTCAACATTCGATCACCCGTTGTGGCAACTGATGACCAAATTCTGTTGTTTCATACCCCAGCGTACCTCGATCAGGTAAAAAAACAGTCCATCAGCGGTTATGGCTATCTTGACTGTGGTGATACGCCTGCATTCAAGGGCGTTTATGAAGCTGCTGCTACGGTTGTAGGAACCACGTTAGCTGCTGTTGATGCGGTCATGAAAGGAATTTGCAAGCATGCCTTTGTCCCCATCGCAGGATTGCATCACGCGCGTCGCGATACCGCGGCAGGGTTTTGCGTGCTTAATGATTGCGGTGTGGCGATCGAAGCACTGCGTCAAATACACGGCATTCAAAAGGTGGCGTACGTCGATATCGATGCCCATCACGGTGATGGTGTGTTTTATGAGTTCGAATCGGATCCTGATCTTGTGTTTGTGGATTTCCATGAAGACGGGCGTTTTTTATATCCCGGTACCGGCGCGGTAGAAGAGACGGGTAAAGGGGAAGCCAAAGGCACCAAACTGAATATTCCCATGCCGCCTAATGCCAATGATGAGTTATTCATAAAACTCTGGGAACAAGCTGAATCATTTATCGAAAAAGCCAATCCTGATTTTATATTGCTGCAATGTGGCGCAGACAGCGTACTGGGTGATCCCATCACCCACATGGCGTATACCTCAGCGGCGCATGCACATGCTGCCTTGCAGCTGAGTGAACTGGCAACCCGAAAATGCCAGGGCAGGTTGGTCGCTATGGGGGGAGGCGGATATAACCGGGGAAATCTGGCCTCAGCCTGGAGTGCCGTGCTTAACGCATTGATCAATGCGCAAAATGATTAATATGAAATGTTTGAATTAAATTACTAATAAACTTGTTATTTTTTCGTAATTTAGACTGTGTCTATACAACAAATAACCAGAAAATCAGCAAGTTGATTAGCATTTTCTAATTTAGCTTTGTGTATTTATGTAGGTGGTTTTGTAACATTTTCGTAGCGTTTTTCTGATATTTTATAGTACGATAAAGAAATTAGTAACGAAGTGGCAGCGGTAAGCAAGTTGTGGCGATATCAGGGCGGTATACCTACCATTTAAGAAATCACACACATCTCGAAGAACGTTAAAAATCAGAATAGTTTTCGTTCCTTTTAATTCCCGCTGTTTGAATTTTGCTTATACAAATGTTGTTTTAGGTCAGCTCAAGGATGGTGCTGATGGTTTTTTATTTTTCAGACACACATCAAGGGGGTCCTAGATGTTCTACAGCACTCATAAAAAGGAACTCAGCAAACTCGTGACGTCCATGACGGCAGCGGCTGCACTCGCATTTGCCGCGACTGACATGGCTAACGCAGCTGATGTAACTATTATTCAGGTTTCCGACTTGCACGGTAACCTGGTTTCTCACGCAGGGATCATCGAAGAGTATGATCCTGCCACTGGCGGAACCACTGAAAGGGCAATTACTAACGGCGGTGGTATCGCTAAGGTTGCTACTGTCATTAACGATATTCGTTCAACGAGTAATGAATTTTTAACCCTGGGCGTTGGCGATTCTATCCACGGTAGTGCGGAAGTACTGTATACCATGGGTGATGCCATTATGCCGGCATTTAACGCCCTGGGACTCGATGCATATACCCCCGGTAACTGGGAATTTGCGTATGGTCCGGCGGTTTTCCGCAATCGCTTTTCTGATTTCTGTAAACATCCAGCCAGAGACAAATGGCAATTTCCTGGGCCAGCAGATCAGGGTTACAATCCTGGTCCAGGTACGCCCGGGGTGCTATGTCCGGTGATTCCTGCCAACGCACGTATGATGACCGACGCTGATGGTGTGCCTGGTGTTACCAAAGCAACATTCAAGACCCTGGCTGCCAACGTATTTAACGGCGGACCTTATCCAACCAGTGCCCCATTTTTCGGTAAGCGCACCAATCTTCTGGATCCCTATGCCATTTTCGAGCGTGACGGTGTTCAGTTTGCAGTTATCGGTATTACCGCTGCAATTATTCCTCAGCAGCCACCGGTGTTCGGCCGCACCTTCCGTTTCACACAAGGTGTTGAAGAACTACCGGGCCTGATCAAAGAGATCAAAGACAAAGGTGTTGAAATCATTGTTGTGCAATCCGAACTGGGTTTGCCACAGAATGTTCAAATTGGTCGTGAATTTCCCGATATCGATATCATTTTGTCAGCGCATTCGCACGAGCTGACTGTTGGCGCAATACTGGCTGATGCTGATGGTTTCGAAGGTACAGTGCCTGGTCAGGCGCTCACGGGTAAGCAATTGGCACGTTTGCAAAAGGGTGCAGCCATTGTTGTTGAAGCTGGTGAAGACTTATATGTTGGTCGTCTGGACCTGAAAATCGCTGATAATAAAGTGCAAAACTTTGTCTGGGAAGCCATCCCCGTTGATGACGATGTAGTAGAAGATTCTGAAGTCGCTGATCTGGTTGCAGAGCAGGAGAAATTCTTTATCGGTAAAGGGCAACCCGATTCTTCCTTCAAAACTCATGCGTTCTTGCCATTCTCGGCCTGTCTATCTTATGCGCCCGGAAAATTTGATCCCATCGAGCGTTGCGGTGGCGTTGTAGACTCCTACGGTGTCATCAAGCGTGGTGTGCGCTTAGTCGATGATCTCGATCTTATTGTTGGCGACACAGAAGTCCTGTTGCATCGCCATGAAGCCCTGGAAG
>NZ_CDLKIE010000302.1:0-11604 GCF_975902315.1 Kaarinaea lacus
CCGCCTCCACAACAGGAAGCGGCCCAGGCACTTGAGGGGGGTGTGAAAACAAGTACCCCGATCAGTAGTAAAACGTAAAATTGCAAAACTACAATGCCAGGATAGTTAATTCGGTACAGTAAACATCAATTGTGGTGATGTCCCCGCGGCTGTAGTCATTTCCAGTCCGTTGACTGTTAGCCTGATTGCAGGCGAAACCTGTTCTCCGGCAGCGAAACCAGCTAATCCTGATCCAGAGTAGTAACCATGGTCGGTAGCTGATAGCGATTGCCAGGTGTTTCCCGCATCGGTGGAAATTTCAACGGTGACCATATCGAGGGTGACAGTCATTTGCATGCCGCCACCGGCTGGAACCGGCCCATGTAGCATTTGAGTGGAATAAACCGCGGGGAACAGGGTGTGAGCATGACCGCCGGTATTCATGTGCATCATGTCCTGGGTAGAAACAAACAATGTCAAATCATAGCCATTGTTGGGACTGGCTGAGATTGCTTCTAACCAGATGGTGTAGCTACGTGGTTTGGTCATATCCATCATGTTTGTCCACTGGTCCATATCGTTGCTGCCTTTTGCAGCAAAAATGTTACCGCCCATCACCATGCGTACTTCGGGATGGAATACCACCTGCAGTGGCTCTGTTGCACCGGTATCCGTCAAACTAATTGCATATTCCCAGTCGCCCATGCTCGTACCGTCGGCCATCATCGATACCATGGAATAATAGACAGGAAAGGTATAGATGCCTTCATCGCTTCTTGAAGCATCAGGTTCATGACTGTGTGGTGTTGTATGATCGTGGCCATTGTTCATATACATCATGGGATGTTGGCTGATACCTTCTATAACAGCGTCAGAAGCTATATCAACAGGATTACCGTCAGCATCTTTAATGGTGATTAGGTGTGTTACACGAGCAGGTGCCACGAAGCCTGTCGCAAACGGTGTTTGGGCACTTGTTGCTAACGCAATGCATAGCGTACGTTGATCAGAGCTTGTTACACTTTGTTCATCAGTGGAACAGCTTTCTGAATTTGCCACAGGATCTGAATTGCTACAGCCAGTGGCTATTAACAGGCTCCCCAACATTACAAGGTATATTTTTTTTATCATCTATAACTCCAGTTACATCCAGGTTTTTATTAAAATCGTGAAACTTATAGCAGCGAATGTGCCAGGAAAAAATCAACATAGAATGAATGAGTTATAACGGTTTTCTTGCAGAGGGCGTATACTGGTACTGTATATCGCGCAAATTAATGTGTGATATGACTCATAATGTCTGAGGTAAACAGGCAATGAAGTTTATAAATACTCAACGAGAACCTTCTCGAGATGTGAATTCAATACCTGCCCTGTGGTGGTATTTCGCGTCCGCGGCTGTGTTGAGTGTGGGATTTGTGATGGCGGTTCGATACTATCCTGGAGGATTCGATTGGGCCTATACCGTTGTTTCAGCACTGGCTTCGCAAAAACACAATCCCGAGGGCAGTGCCTGGTTTGCCGGTGGCTTTGGTCTGTCGATGGCGCTTTTGTGGCCATACGTTTCTTCTTTAAAGAAAAACCTGTGTTCCTGTCTTTCTGCAGCAGCCGGGATTGCCATCAGCTTTTTACGCATTGGGATAATCTGCGCTGTCATATTGGGCATAGAAAGGCTTGTAATCCGAGATCTGTCAGCCTGGGTTTATAAAGCACACGAAATCCTTGCGCTCCTGGCATTCCTCGGATTTTATTTTGGCACCCTCGGGTTGCTGATCCAGGTGATGATCCGTCAAAGAGTTTATGTGTTGTCGGTCTTGCTTGTAGCCAGTCCCTTACTGGCGATTGGTATTACCCAGCTATGGCTTTATCTTTACCAGCGTGATTTAGGGTGGGTGGATGTCAGTTGGCGGGAGATGGGAATACCGCTCTGGTTAAGTTTCGCGTTTTGGCAATGGCTAGCGATAGGTTTTCTAGGGTTAGGACTGGTTTTACTATCATTTATCCGTATCGAGAAAAACAGTTGATCGCGGCGCGCAACCCCGCTCCTTTAGAAGGTGTTTTGTAGGAGCGCACCTGTGGGGCGCGATTAATGCGGTGGTGATATCAATGCCATTGATTGTGATGCGTAGTCCCAAAGCATCTACTACATATATAAGTAGTTACGCAATCGTTATATCATTGGATAGATAAACATCCTGAATTGCATTAAGCAGTTTGATACCTTCATCCCAGGGTTTTTGAAATGCTTTTCGGCCAGATATTAAACCCATACCACCCGCGCGTTTGTTAATAACAGCTGTGCGGATGGCTTGATGCAAGTCATCGCTGCCGGATGCACCACCGGAGTTAATCATACCTGTGCGGCCCATGTAACAACAGGCTACCTGATAACGCACCAGGTCGATGGGATGATCGGTCGTAAGTTCGTTATAGACTTTTGGGTGTGTTTTGCCAAAGTTAATGGCATTGTAACCGCAGTTATTTTGCGCCTGCTTTTGTTTAATGATATCTGCATCGATAGTTGCCGCCAGATGATTGGCCTGGCCTGTCAGGTCGGCAGAAACATGATAATCAATACCGTCGTGTTTAAACGCATTATTACGCAAATATGCCCATAACACGCACACCATACCCAGTTCATGGGCGTATTCAAAAGCTTCGCTAACCTCCTGAATCTGACGACGCGATTCTTCCGAACCGTAGTAAACTGTTGCACCGACTGCAACGGCGCCCATGTCAAACGCCTGTTGCACACTGGCAAACATGGTTTGGTCATATTGATTGGGGTAGCTTAATAGTTCATTGTGGTTGATCTTCACCAGGAAAGGTATTTTGTGAGCATAATCCCGCGCCACTGCATTTAGTACACCCAGTGTGGAAGCTACTGCATTGCAGCCGCCTTCGATGGCAAGCTTAACAATATTGGCGGGATCGAAAAACGCGGGATTGGGAGCAAAGGATGCCCCTGCGGAATGCTCAACGCCCTGATCAACCGGTAATATGGATAAATACCCAGTGCCTGCCAGGCGGCCATGCTGATATAATGCGTTTAGATTTCGCAATACACCGGGCTTGCGGTTTTTGTGGGCGACGACACGGTCAACATAGTCAGGTCCGGGTGTATGCAGGTTTTCTTTCGGAATGCCCTGGCATACATGACTCAATAGATCTTCAGTTTCTTTGCCGAGTTGTGCATGGATATCCATCTTCGTTGGCTCCTATGGTGGTTGAGCACTAGAGTGCCAACATGTGTGAATTTTGCATTGATGTGAATCACGCGATTTGCTGAATGGATCTAATATTTCTCTAACCTGGTAGGCTAGAGTTAGCTAATAAGTAAACTAGTACAATTTGTGGTTGAATATGACTATATTGAAACAATTGACATTAGCGATTGTTTGCGTTTGTTTTAGCGTCACCCTGCTGGCATCAGACCGCCGTGAATATCAACATGGTGTTGAGTTTGTGCCACTGCCTGATGGGCGCTACTGGTTGCTATGGTCCAGCTCTCCGGGTAATCCGCCCGAGGGGGATCAGAAAGTTGTTACAAAAGACGGCGAAAAATGCAAGCACTACAATCATGATATATTCTACTCCCTTATTGATCCAAGTGATCCGGTTGTTAACCAACAGCGACTCATTGCTTTGCCTGAAGCGCAGGAGCCTGTCAGCGCCGCAATATCGAAAAACGGTGTTATTGCCATTACATTTGAAGATGGTTCTGACAGCGATATTGCCAACTGCGATGGGATTATTCAGCAACGTTATCAATTGTTCGACAGGAATTTAAACCCGCTTTCGAAATTAAAGAAAGTTGCAGTCAATGGCGGGCATTCCGGACATATAGATGCGGTCGGGAACCGGTTTGTGATTGCCTATGCTGAAGGCTGGATAAATGAGGGTGGGGTAGACGGGGCAGGTAGTGCAAATGATGTACTGCTTGATGTGATTAGTTCGCAAGGCGAACGCCTATTCCACTATCAAGTTGCTGTAGATAAAGGTTCTCCGCGAGACTGGTGGCCGATAGTGGCGGGGTCGGATCGATATGCAATGATGGTATGGCAACGCTACGTACAGGAAAGTAACTATGCCAATTTAATGTTTGCGCTCTACGATCCAGAAGCCAATGCACTGGTAAAAGAAATCAGCTTATTAAAAGCTAACCTGGTTTATTATCAATATGATGTGCAGTATTTACGAAGCATCAACAGGTTCCTTATAGTTGGTAACTACGTGGGTGATTCGCTATTGCACAAAATTGGCAGGGTGTTTTCCGTTGTTTCGCCTAAAACTTTTGCTTATTTGCTCGATACGCAAGGAAATATTGTAGATCAATGGGATGCCAGTTTAGATTGCCAAAACTGTCCTACTTATTTTAACTACCCCATTGTGCGCGAAAGTCAACCGGCCATCTTCCAGGGGCAGAATTTTGCAAAGGTTTTGTATCCCACTAAACCCAAAGGACTGATAGCTTTTAATATAACTTCATCAACGATCGAAATGAATGCTCATCTTGATGGCGATCATTACTGGTTTCCACTGGGTGCTGATGGCATTTTTCTGGATGAAAACACAGCGTATTTCGCCAACCTCACTCAGCAAGGATTGAAAACCTTTATTTACAAGCTGCAATAACCTTAGCCTTTCTGATTTTCCTTTACCAGCTTGTTTCGATGTTTGCGTAGAGAATATATACACCGTATTTAGTACCATTCTGCTATGTTGCGACATTTTTGCGGAGTAGCCTGCATTGCTGGCTTCGTCCATACCGTGGTAACCTTCGTCGTATGAACGATAAGTTGCTGGTGTTGAATTAAACGCCTGTATACAGAGCAGGTGGATCTATAAAATAAAACAGAAAAACGAGACTGCAAAGTTAAATGCGCATACTCATCATCGAAGACAATTCCGATCTCGCTGCGAATATCTATGACTTCCTGGAAGTTAAAGGGCATACGCTGGATGCTGCTGCCGATGGAATCACGGGCCTGCATCTCGCAGTTGTCAATGATTATGACGCTATAGTGCTGGATGTAATGCTTCCGGGTATGGATGGCTTGATGTTGTGTAAAAAACTTCGCGAAGAAGCAGGCAAACAAACTCCAGTGTTGATGCTAACGGCACGGGATACACTGAATGACAAGCTGGCTGGATTTGGTATGGGTGCCGATGATTATCTCGTTAAACCCTTCGAACTTCAGGAGCTCGAAGCGCGCTTGCTGGCATTACAAAGACGTAATGCCGGTGCGTCTGCAAGAAATCTTAAAGTTGGGGATCTAAGTTTTGATATTGATACACTTACTGTCAGGCGAAAAGACAAGATTATAACGCTTACTCCAACCGGTCTTAAGATTCTGGAATTATTAATGCGTAAATCTCCACACGTAGTGAGCCGAAGGGAGATAGAGCATATGTTGTGGGGTGATGAACCGCCGGATAGCGATGCAATACGCTCTCACATGCATACATTGAGAGTAGCCGTCGATCATCCGTTTGATCAGGCTTTAATTCACACAGTTCATGGTATTGGTTTTCGACTGGAAGAAACGCCGGCATGAAATATAAACACAGTCTGCGAATTCGTATTACAGTTACATTTTTTTTATTTGGCACTTTGTTGATGGTTGCAGTAGCCTTCGGTGTCAACTATGCCATGGAAAATATCGAAGATCGAGTATATAAAGAAAATTTACATAAAGAACTACATAATTTTAAACAGCGCTACAGGGCAGACCCTCAGCAACCTCTGCCACATTCAGCAAGCATGAATGCGTATCTTGTTGGGCCAGGAGAAGAGTCCAGGTTGCCAGACTATATGCGCAGTTTGGCGCCTGGAACTTATGAAATCAAGCACAACGGTAGATTTCTGCAGATAATAGTTGCGCAAGTGAATGGCAAAAAGATGGCATTGGAACTTGATGCAACTATATTTGAGCATCGTGAAACCAAAGTTTCCAATGCTTTGATAGTTGTGGTTATATCCGCAAGCGTGCTGGCACTCTGGTTAGGCTATATGTTGTCACAAAAAGCCATAGCGCCGGTCACCAGTCTGGCAAGAACAGTGGCAGTGCTGGAGCCAAATGTACCTGCTGACAAGTTGGCACCACAGTATGTAAATGATGAAGTGGGTGAACTGGCATTTGCCTTTGATCGCTACCTGGATCGTCTACAGGATTTTGTCGCCAGAGAACAGGAATTTACCGGAAACGCCAGTCATGAGTTACGTACACCGCTAACGATTATTAAAGGTGCAGTGGAATTATTAAATAATGATCCGAAATTATCCTCACGTTCACGTAATGTTTTGCAGAGAATCAAACGAGCTGCTGACAATATGTCCCAGATGGTTGATACACTATTGGTGCTCGCTCGTGAAGATGAGCTGACAGACGAAGATGTCATCAAAGTATCTGCCATCGCAAATGAGGCTATCGCTGAAAACAATGCGCTACTTCGTAATAAAACGGTGATGCTGGAAATAAACAGTAAGCAGGATTTTGGCTTGCAGGTGCCGCGCTCAATTCTCACGATACTGCTGGGTAATCTTTTACGTAATGCGATTGCTTATACGAAGGAAGGCAATATTACGATCACAATAGATGCGCCCTTTGTTTTAGTAACCGACACTGGCGAAGGTATTACCACTGAAGCGCTGCCACTTATTTTTGATCGTCACTATCGTGGTAATGACAATGACTCGAGTGGAAGTGGCATCGGGCTATCAATTGTTAAACGCATTTGTGATCACTATAAATGGCAAATTGATGTTAACAGTACACTGGGAAAAGGTACGGTAGTTTCTATAGACTTTAGCAATTCAGTGGAGAAAACCGGTTGAACGCATACCAGCCTGGCACTGCTATTTAATAAAAGTTTTTCGATTTAATCGCTGCGTTTTGTGTCCTGTCCCGGCCGAGTTTAATTAATCCCGCCAATCGAAATTATTTTTCACTTTCACGAAATCTTCACACAATTTTGATCATTCTTTCATTGCGCCTCACCTAGGATGTTGCCATCGCCAGAATGCGATCTGGCTGGAACAATATTTAACGGTAATCCAAGGTGATTTGTAATGAAATTGAGTGAAAATGTCGGTTTTAGTGATCATGAAGCAAACAAAGCGTTGCTCCTGAAACTGTATGATGCTGATACAGGCTCACGAAAGCAGGTGGAAAATTTTATCCACCATGTCTTTGCGCGCGCCTACAACGCCGATCTCAACCACTATTTGCCGCGCCTGATGGCTCTGCATGGGAAAGACAATCGTGTGATTGCAGGGCTAGGTATGCAGCATGCGTCAACGGGGCGTTTGTTCCTGGAAACCTATCTTCAACATCCAGTTGAAGATGTTATTTCACAACTTAGTGGCACTCGGGTCTCACGTAATTGCATTATGGAAGTGGGGAATCTTGCTTCAGTGCACCGTGGTGGTTTGCGTCAGCTTATTGTGGCGCTAACGTCATACTTAAGTGGAGCAGGGATCGAATGGGTTGTTTTCACGGCGGTGCCCGCAGTAAGAAATGCCTTCGCTGCACTGGATCTGAATTTACATCCAGTTGCTGCCGCTGATAAATCCTGTTTAGACCAGCTGGAACAGGCGTCGTGGGGGAGTTATTACGAAACTGGTCCAGTGGTAGTAGCTGGCAGAGTCGAAGAAGGTTACCGGCGTTTGCGAGAACTCATTGAACTGGAGCAAGTAATGAGTATGAGTTGCTATCTATGGCAATATGCTTTTGCCGTGGGCTGTCAACAACGCATTATCAATTCAGTATCGAATACTCAACTTCAGGGAAAACTATGACGAATCCAATTCTGCAAGCGATAGATCACCACGCGAAAACAACACCAGATGCCATTGCGCTGCAAGGGCAGGACATGGATATCAGTTATGCTTCGTTATTTGAGGAAATTGCCGCAGTACAGGAGTTTGTTCAAAGCAACGGCTCAATGCGGATTGGGCTGTTAATGGATAACGGTCCTGCCTGGGCGGTGATTGATCTGGCTGTACTGAAATGTCATTCAGCGGATCATGCAGATGATCGGAAAGTGCTGGTACCGTTAGCGTCTTTTTTCTCCGACCAACAACTACTGCATATTATTTCATCGGCATCACTGGATACCATAATCACTGACAATCCAGGTCGCCTGATACGTTTATTGCCACAGGCAAAGGCGCGGCCCAAAGCGCGCATCGCTGGACAAAATGTCTGGCAGGTTTCAATACCGCAAATCAACAGAACGGTTTTACCCAATGACACGGTTAAAATTACTTTTACCTCGGGCACAACGGGAGCGCCAAAAGGTGTATGTCTAAGCGCAAAGGCTATTAGTAGTGTTGCACTTTCATTATCAAAGATTGTGGAAGTGGTTAAACACGACAAGCACATGGCATTACTGCCAATGTCTATTTTGCTTGAAAATATTGCCGGTTTGTATGTTGCACTATTACGTGGTGTGCCATGCAGCCTTCCATCACTGCTAAAACTCGGTATTGACGGTTCGCAATCAGTGGATTTTGTAAAGCTGTTTGCAACGGTAAAACAACAACGTGCTACCAGTATCATTCTGATTCCTGAAATGTTGCAGGCATTGCTAGCTATTGTTGATCAAGGCCAGGAATTACCCGATTTACGGTTTGTGGCGGTAGGTGGTGCCAGTGTAGCTCCCAGCTTACTGGAAAAAGCCGATTCACTCGGGTTACCGGTTTATGAGGGTTATGGTCTGTCGGAGTCTGCATCGGTTGTTGCAGTGAATACCCCCGAATCAATTCGCCGTGGGAGTGTTGGGAAACCGCTACAGCATGTGAAAGTCAGCATTGCAGAAGATAGTGAGATCATCGTTGCGGGTCCTGTTTATTCCGGATATCTAAATGAATCATCAAATAAATGTAGCGGCACCCTGGCAACCGGGGATCTTGGTTTTGTTGATGACGACGGCTATCTGTATGTCACAGGTCGCAAAAAAAATGTATTTATCACGTCTTTTGGACGTAATGTTTCACCGGAATGGATCGAACGAGAAATTCAGGCCCAACCTGTCATTGCACAGGCCGTTGTCTACGGAGAAAGTCGTCCCTGGAATGTTGCCGTTATTGTTCCCAGACCGAATGTGACAGCACAACAGGTAGATGAGGCGATCCATACGGTAAATCGTAGTCTACCTGATTATGCAAGGGTGACCAGGTGGATACTGGCGCATAAAGCATTTTCGGCATTGAATAAGCAATATACCGTGAATGGTCGCCCACGGCGTCAGCAAATCTGGAGCGACTATAGTGAGCGTCTTAGTCAACTTTATGAACAACCTGTCATTCGTTGTCGTGTAGACAACAATCTTTCGTACTAATTGGAGATTTAACTATGAGTTTTTATAAAAGACTTGTCGATGAAACCAGTCCACAGAGACAATCATTGGTTGATATCGAATTTATAAAACGTGGTGTTGCCGGGAATGTGACACTCGATGAGTATATCGCATTTCTGACTCAGGCTTATCATCATGTTAAACACACCGTGCCATTATTAATGGCATGCGGAACAAAATTAACCGATAAACAGAAATGGTTGCAGGCTGCGATTGCTGAATACATCGAAGAGGAAATCGGTCATGAAGAATGGATCCTCAATGACATCAAACACTGCGGAGCAGATCAGGAAAAAGTACGCAACGGATACCCGGCAACAGAAACGGAGCTAATGGTGTCGTATGCCTATGACATGATAAATCGTGTCAATCCTGTTGGGTTTTTTGGAATGGTCTACGTGCTGGAAGGCACTAGCGTTGCGCTGGCGACAACAGCGGCAGAAGCTATCCAGGTGCAACTTCAATTGCCGAAAAAATCATTCAGTTATTTGACATCGCACGGTTCACTGGACGTCAGTCATGTGGATTTCTTTGAGCAATTGATGGATCGGGTCGAAGATCCGAATGACCAGGCACAAATTATTCATTGTGCAAAAGTATTTTTTAAACTGTATGGCGATATTTTTCGCTCCCTTGATAACACGGAAAATCCTTCGGAGGTGAAGTATGCAGCTGCATGATAAGCGTGTGGTATTAACTGGCGCATCGAGCGGTATTGGCAGAGAGCTTGCGTGCGAGTTCGCGAAAAAAGGCGCTAAATTACTTTTAGTTGGTCGTCGACAGGCTGAGCTGGAAAAGATTTCACAACAGATAAATGATGCTGGTGGGTTTGCGGCGATAGTCGCTGCCGATATTACTTCCATTAGCGGTCGTACGCTAATCGTTAACGAAGCAACACGTAATTTTGGTGGCGTGGATCTGTTGATTAACAATGCGGGTATCTCGGATTTTAATTCATTTGCCCAGTCAGATCCGGCGCTTGTAGAGCGCATCTATAAAACGAATGTTACCGCGCCAATATTGCTGACTCAGGCAATAGTGCCTCAAATGATTGACCAGGGGCAGGGACGTATTGTCAACATGGGTTCGATTTTCGGTTCCATAGGTTTTGCCTACTTTGCTGCATATTCCGGTAGTAAGTTTGCCATGCGGGGATTTTCAGAAGCACTGCGGCGTGAATTAACCGGTACTGGCGTGGACGTGACCTATGTCGCGCCCCGTGCAGTTAAAACTGCCATTAATAGTAAAGCGGTTTATCAGATGGCGGAAGCGGTAAAAATGAAAATGGATGATCCTGTTACCGTTGCCAGGTGGATTACGCGTTGCATCGAGAAGGACAAAAAGGATGCCTATTACGGGTTTGGCGAGCGCTTTTTCGTGAAATTAAATGGCGTGTTGCCACGGATGGTGGATAAAGGTCTGGAAAAACAGAACAGGGTGATGCGTCCTTTCGCAAAACCTGTGCATTGAACAAACAAATTATATAAGTGGAGATATTGAATGTATAAGATGAAATTAGTAACTGGTTTGCTTTTTACGCTAGCAGCTTTAAGCGGCAATGCGTTTGCTGAATCTTCAAATGAAACTATGCAAGCCGTGGAAAAACTGCAACATCGTTGGGAAGAGATCAAGTTTAATATGGCAAAAGACCAGCAAGAAGGTGCGTTTGATAAACTGGCAAAAGAGGCTCATATTGTCAGCGAAAAATATCCCGATCAGGCCGAACCTTTAATTTGGGAAGCCATCATAGAGAGTTCTTATGCCGGTGCAAAAGGAGGATTGGGTGCGCTGAGCCTGGTGAAGGATGCACGTGAGCTTCTAATTAAAGCAGAAAAAATTAATCCCAATGCTTTAAATGGATCCGTCTATGCGTCGCTTGGTAATTTATATTATCGAGTGCCTGGCTGGCCTATTGGGTTTGGTAATGACGAGAAAGCGCGCAGCTATCTTGAAAAGGCCCTGCAAATTAACCCGGACGGAATTGAACCTAATTTTTTCTATGGCGAGTTTTTGTATGAAGAAGGTGACTACGAAAAAGCACTGCAAGTGTTAAACAAGGCTCTTGAAGCTCCCGCACGTAAGGGTCGGGAAATTTCCGATAACGGGCAGCGCAAGGAAATTGCTGCAATTATTGAAAACGTAAAACGTCAGCTTTAATGTTTTGTTCAATGGCCAGAGGCGTGGTATAGATGGTGTGGTTGGTAAATGGTAATTTACCACGACTCTGGCTTAAGTAGATATAACAGATATTGTCCCTTCGTA
>NZ_CDLKIE010000303.1:0-3577 GCF_975902315.1 Kaarinaea lacus
AACAAATGGAACCTGACTGGCGTAATCGCCTGTTAAGTATTCTAACTGATCCCAATGTTGCCTATATTTTAATGCTAATTGGCATCTACGGTCTGATCTTTGAATTTTCTAATCCTGGCGCATTAATACCCGGCATCATGGGCGCCATCTGCCTGCTGTTGGCATTGTTTGCCTTTCAGGTGCTTCCTATCAATTATGCCGGCTTCGGATTGATTCTGTTAGGTCTTGCGTTAATGATCGCTGAAGCCTTTGCGCCAAGTTTTGGCGCGCTAGGCATCGGTGGGGTTATCGCATTTGTCATCGGCTCCATCATTCTAATGGACACAGATGTACCCGGATTTGGTGTGTCACTACCATTAATCGGCACTTTTGCTTTGGTCAGCAGTGCACTATTCACCGTTGTGTTAGTTATGGCCCTTAAAGCAAGACGAAGGCCAGTGGTTAGCGGCCAGGAAGAATTGATCGGTGCAACAGCGGAAGTCGTTAATAACTTTAGTGGTGAAGGTTTTGTGCATTTACACGGTGAAAACTGGAGCGCCTATACCACTACCCCGCTGCGAAAAGGCCAATCAGTTCGTGTCACAAAACTAGATGGCTTAACCCTTTGGGTGGAACCGCAGGAAGGCGACCACGAGGAGAAAACATCATGATAACGACAGCTTATCTTGGTTATATCACTATATTTTTTATTTTAGGATTATTATTCAGCGCCATTAAAATATTAAGAGAATACGAACGTGGCGTTATTTTTCTATTGGGCAGGTTTTGGAAAGTAAAAGGGCCGGGACTGATTATCGTTATTCCGGTAATCCAGCAAATGGTCAGGGTGGATTTACGAACTGTGGTTATGGATGTTCCTTCGCAAGACGTCATATCACGGGACAACGTCTCAGTTAAAGTTAACGCAGTGATTTATTTTCGTGTCGTGGACCCGGAAAAAGCCATCATCCAGGTAGAAAACTTTCTGGCAGCCACCAGCCAACTGGCGCAAACTACGTTACGCTCAGTGCTTGGTCAACATGAACTGGACGATATGCTGGCAGAACGCGAACAACTCAACGCTGATATCCAGACTATTCTTGACAAACAAACTGATGCCTGGGGCATCAAGGTTGCCAACGTGGAGATTAAACACGTTGACCTGGATGAAAAAATGGTTCGCGCCATTGCCAAGCAGGCAGAAGCGGAACGCGAAAGGCGTGCCAAGGTTATTCATGCTGAAGGCGAGATGCAGGCAGCCCACAAACTGGTCGATGCCGCAAAAACCCTGGAACAACAACGGCAGGCACTACAATTACGCTATTTGCAGACATTGACAGAAATTGCCGGTGAAAAAAGCTCGACCATCGTTTTTCCGTTACCAATGGATTTAATAAAACCCTTGTTGGAAAAAGATTAGTTTTAACAAAGGGTTTCCAGTAACTCCTTGTAAACAGTTTTCTCAGGATGGTCTTAACGTCTTACAACACCGCCTATTCGATAAAAACATATATCGGAGATATTTTATCGCATATACAAAACAGAATGTTTTTCCATTACGATTGTCGAGTATAATGGGCACGAAATAAAAGCACCCATTTTTTATATTTATAAAAGCCTGGCATGATTAACAGTACTACCCGCATTCTTATTATCCTGCTCTTCATCTTCACTATTGTTCCTGGTTATGCCAAAACGGACATTGAGAATCAGGAATATCAGGTCACAGCCACCGATGGCACGGAACTCAGTTTAATACGTTATCCCGCTCAAGGTGACCACCTTATAATCTGGATCGCACCAGGTTATGGTATACACGAGCGATCAATCCAGGTTGCGCAACAATTGGCGGCTGACGGTATAGAAATATGGCAAATTGACCTGGCGGAAGCATTATTTTTACCACGTAGTACAGAACAGATGCGTAGCTTTACCGGTCATTATGTTGCCGATTTGATTCAAATTGCCCACAAGGAAACGAATAAAAAAATCCTGCTCTCGGCCAGATCCTATGGAGCAATCCCGCTACTGCGCGGTGTCCGAATTTGGCAAGAGCGAAAACCCGAAGAACCGTACGTTACAGGTGCTATATTATTTTCTCCTGACTTATATACGACAATACCTTCACTTGGCCTGGAACCAGAATATCTTCCCATTGCATCAGCAACCAATATCCCTATCATGATCTTTCAGGATGGAATACGCGGTAACCGCTGGTATGTCAACAACCTGATTGACACCTTGCTGATTGGTGGTAGCCAGCCCATGTTAAAAATATTACCCGGTGTTTCTGCGCTGTTTTTCGAAGAAGATTCCGCCCCGGAAACTATACAGGCATTTACCAACCTGCCAAAGGATATACAAAAAAGTATTAAATTACTGGAAAAAATGCCAGGTCCGGTTACTCCGGCACCCATGAAAGAACAGTTTGCATCTGTAGGTAGCGGTATAGATATCCGCATGAAAAAGTTCAAAGGAAATTTTCTACCTTACCCTATTGATCTGAAGGACGCTGCGAACAACCATTACCAACGCGATTCCTACGAAGGACAAATAACAATCATCAATTTCTGGGCTACCTGGTGCCCTCCCTGTGTTGAAGAAATTCCTTCCCTTAACCGTTTAAAGGACAAAATGCGTGACATACCCTTTGAGCTAGTATCGATTAACTACGCAGAAAGCGCAGCAACTGTCACTGAGTTTCTACAAAAGGTTGACGTCAATTTTCCCGTACTCCTGGACGAGACTGGAAAAGCGTCTATAAAGTGGAATGTAGTTGCGTTCCCATCGACTTTTATCATTGGCCCCGATGGAAAGATTCACTATGGTGTGAACGCTGCTATTCTCTGGGACAGCGAGGAAGTTATCTCTACCCTAAAACAACTTTATAGCACGACCAGACCAGTTCCTTAAATGTGCTTTAGCAGGTCTAGATTTACTGCATGACTGATTTTGGGTCTGGCCTGATTTATTGCGCTACCGGGACAGGCTTTCCTGTTGCATATTCTTGCACCTGTTAATTGCCCTGAATTTTCATCAGACATATCGCCAAACGACAATGCGCGATCAGGATCGCGCATTTTCCTTTTATATAATCCATTGAAAGTGTGATTGTGCAAATAGCCAGGCCACCTCTAAAGAGATAACCTGGCTACTACTGCCGCTTCTCCCCCCTCTACGAATTATTTTGCCGGCTGTGGTATTGGCTTCAATTTTAAATCATCTGTAGATGCACTGACAAAGCCATATTTTTTATAGATATTCTGCGCGTCTGCCGTACCCAGGTAGGACAGATAACGAGAAGCATTATAAGAATTTTTACCCGTTTTTAGCACACCGATCGCATAACCTACCTTATGTGCCATATTATATGGTGAAGGAATGCTGACACCTTCAACATTACGACCTTCTGCCTTTGCGTGCTTGACTTCTGTCGTCCACACAATACCTACATCAGCTTTATTATTTTCTATGCGGTAGGGTGTTTCCCGATGATGACGCTGGGTGAACCAGGTTTTGCCTTCAACCGCCCAACAACCTTTACACTTCTTGCCCGCAGTCACCTGTTCATAAAGTCCCAGGTCTTTCAGCATTTGCG
>NZ_CDLKIE010000304.1:0-6609 GCF_975902315.1 Kaarinaea lacus
CAAACCCTGTGGTCAGGCATAAACATACGTTATCTATGCCCAGTGGATGGTCATGGAGTGCAGCAGAGCATGATCATAAAGCGTTTACTTTTTATCAGCCGGCAAACCTGTTAGCGATACCGATCCAGATTTCTCCGTTAGTGAGTCAGGATGTTTTCAGCGGAGTTGTAGCTTTCGACGTTTCACTGGAGGATGGATTTAGTGAACTGGGTCGTGTTGATCATTCTGATCTGGCCTTTGAATATTATTGTGTCAACAATCCCAATCTAATGGCGCCATACATTCAGGATTGTACCGATGGCTGGTATGTGCAATGGGCAGCACCCAGGCGCTCTATAGTAATGACCGATGTGGATGATATTTATTTATATACCTTGTCCGACGTGGGGCTGAAAGCATCATCGATAAATGATCTGTCTGCGACTCTGGGACGTTTGGTGTTTCCAACCCAACCGTATCCCTGGTGGTACTACGGTTACATTGATGTGGGCGTCGTTGAACCCGTGCCACTGGGGATGGGAGGCGTTGAGGCTATAGGTTCTCCACCTCAGCCTGCACCCTCTGTGGATCCAGGCACTGGTGACACCGGAATATAGCGATCAAATTACGGGGAGTCGAATTCGCATTAGTGTGAATTCAATATTTTCTGTGCCTGCCTGGTTAAATCCTTTAAGGTGTTTTCCATCTGTAAGCGTTGTGGCTCCAGATCTTCAGCAAGTAATCCTTTCGGCGTAACAAAAGGTTCGCCTATCACTATTGCCACACGTGAAAACGGTTTGGGTACGATAAACTTGTCCCAGGAGTTCAGGTGCCAGGCGCTGCTTGTGGCATAGGCCAGTGGTAATAAAGGTGCTTTGGTAAATTGCGATAACATTAAATCACCCACCTTAAATACATGAAGCGGTCCCTGGGGGCCGTCGGAGTTGATGGCCGGTGATACATTTTCCCTGGCAATCAGCGTATACATGTCACGCATGGCTTGTGCCCCGGTCCGTGTTTCGGAGCCTCGTATTACCGTGCCACCCCAGCTTTTAATGACATTTGCTGCTATTTCACCGTCCTTGGAGGGACTTACCAGAAAGCCCACCTTAATGCCGCGAGCTAACAACTTGCGCATATACCATGCGCCAAAAATTATCTGTTGGTGCCAATAACAGGGGATGAATGCCTTGCCGTCTTTGATGACCTGTTCAACATGCTCTTCACCGATAATTCGTTCCACGCGGCAGGTTGACCAGATCACGCGCACGATTAACTTGAGAAGTGATGAGAGGAGTGAATAAGTAATACGTTGCCGGGTGGTTAACTCAGCCATGACATTGACTCAGGGTATTTTCAGTTGTGCAATAACTCAGGCAGTCAGAAAAAGAATGATAGCGAATCTTAATTTCAGGATTCTGTTGTTTGCAGGCAAGGTAGCTTATGTCATTGTCATCTAATGGCAGGCGGTGCAAGAACCATCGCCGGTTTTGATAAAGCGCTGTGCAATGATCAAGCTGGATATATTTCAAGTCTGTTATGCCGCCGCCGGTGGCTTTTACGACAGCTTCTTTTTGCACCCAAAGGTCGAGAAGGCTTTGTGATCCATCACTGATTTGTTCAAGTTCGGCGTCATTAAACGCGTGTCGTAAAAGCGTGTTGTGTTCGCGATTGCTGGTTTCGCTATCGATACCCACTGGTGACGCCTGGCTGACCGCGCAGGCAACCAGACTATCCGAGTGGGTGATATTGAATTCTATATTAGCGGTACAGGACGGCTTCTGGTTTGGTGAAAAAATGAGCTGGAGAAAATCAAAGTCGCTGAAGCCCATTTGCTGCATGGCGTGTTCGAGTAATACCAGACCCAGCACAGACGCACTGCGTTGCTTATCGTCAACCAATCTGGAGATTGTTTGTGCTTTGTTGGAGGGTAGATTTTGCAGAAACGATCGCACTGCAGAGTGGGGCAGTGGGCGGTCCAGGTGCGTGTAATTTAGTAATATCATTCTATTAAAATGTGTTAATATTGCGCAAAAATTAGCGTAATCCTAACACATGACAGTCTCGCAGCTAAACAACTCAGTTGTCCCTCCTGGACCGGAAACTCCGCACGACATTAATGTCACCGAAGATGATTTTCATCGTTTGGGCGAGTGGTTGGCGGCTTATGGTGATATTTTTCAGGTCACCCAGGCCACCAGAAAAGATCCGCTACTGGTAATTAACCATCCCGACGCCATCAAACATGTGCTGGTAAGTAACAGCAAAAATTACGTGAAAGGTGTTGGCTTTGAGCTTGTTAAAATGTTGCTGGGGAACGGCATCATTGTCAGCGATGGTGCTTTCTGGTGGAAACAGCGTCGTATGATTCAGCCGGCGTTTAACAAGAAGGTTGTTGCAGAGTTAACGCAGCAGATCAAGCAAATCAATATTCGGTTATTGGAAAAATGGCGCAAGCTGGCTGAACGGAATGCCATCATTGATATCACGGAAGAAACCAATGCGCTGGCGTTGGAAATAATTTTGCGTGCCCTGTTTAGCGATGATTACGAAAATCTGTGCGGCGAAGAGGGTGCAGAAAATCCCTTTGCCATATTGACCGATGATTCAGCGCGCGATTTGAAACTGGTTGTTAAATACCGTGGTTTGACCAGGCTGGTAGGTGGACTGATTGAGCAGCGCAGACAACGATCCAGCAAACCAAACGACTGGTTGTCGATGTTTATGGATGCGCGTGACAAGGAAACCGGCGAGCCAATGACCGATAAGGAATTGATTGACGAGGTCATGACCCTGATTGTCGCCGGATCTGAAACCAGCGCCACCACTATGAACTGGACCTGGTATCGTTTATCGCAGCATCCTGACGTTGAAGCGAAGGTGCATGATGTTGTCGACAAAGCGAGTTATGAAAGCGTCCCCGGTTTTGAACATCTTGAAGAACTGGCCTATGTGCGCCAGGTGGTGGAAGAGGTGTTGCGCTTATATCCACCGGTCTGGTTGTATACGCGCAAAGCTTTGCAGGAAGATACCATCGGTAAATACCATATTGCGGCCGGCACTGACATCGCTATATCTCCCTATTACATACATCGTAATAAATCCTTCTGGGAAGAGCCGGAAGCATTTAATCCAGAGCGTTTTTCTCCTGAAAAGGAAAAGCAATTTAATAAATATGCCTATATTCCATTCTCCGCCGGGCCGCGGCGCTGTATTGGCGATTTTTTTGGTATCGTGGAAGCACAAATCCATTTTGGCTTAATGACACGATATTTTAAACTGGAATATGTTGAAGACAAACCCGTTGAGCTGGAGCCTGCAGTAAACCTGCGTACCAAGCATCCTATTCACATGCGAATAAAATCAAGAAAAAAATCTGAATCATGAAAGAATACTCTACACTGGTTGAAGCGCTCCAGGCAGAGAGCGTAAGTAATTGCGGAATAACTTTTATAGAAGGCAAACAGGATCATCGCCAACTAAGCTACGCCGATTTGTATGAGCGAGCCTTAATGCTGTTACATGATTTTCAGCAGGCTGGTCTAACGCCGGGCGATCAGATGATTATTCTGCATAAAGACAATCAAACCTTCATCGAAGGATTTTGGGCGTGCATGATCGGTGGAATAGTTCCGGTTCCCGTGGCGGTGGGAATTAGTGATGAACATCGCGCCAAGTTATTCCGCATTTTTAATAAGCTGGAGCGGCCTCATTTATATACTTTTGAGGAGAACTTTGATCGCCTGGCAAACTTTGCAGAACAGCACAATTTGCGTGAATCATTACAGGTGGTTCGAAATAAAACGTTCACATCCGATCAGCGGGAAGATCATCAGCAACGTGGCCAGCCGCATGCCGTCAAACCTGACGATATTGCCTTTATCCAGTTTTCATCCGGCTCCACCAGTGAGCCCAAGGGTGTGGTGCTGACACATGGGAATATTATTACGAATATTAATGCCATTAGTCAGCGCGCTCAGTTAACGTCCGATGATGTTGGACTCAGCTGGATGCCGTTAACCCATGACATGGGGTTGATTGGATTCCATCTGGTTTTTTTCTTTATCGATGCGAATCAATATTCTATGCCTACTGAACTGTTCAGTCGTCGCCCCCTTTTGTGGATGGAGAAAATCAGCGAGTTTCAGATAACGGTAAGTTCCTCTCCTAATTTTGGTTATAAACATTTTTTAAAAGCTTTGGGGGATAAAAAACTTGAAGGTTTGGATCTTTCACGATTGCGGTTAATCTTTAATGGTGCTGAGCCGATTTCGGTTGATCTTTGCCACCAGTTTCTGGATGTCATGCAGGATTACAATTTGTCGCGGGAATCCATGTATACCGTCTATGGGCTGGCGGAAGCAACGCTTGCTGTTGCGTTACCGCAACCGGGGGAGCATTTTCGAGCCGTTTACCTGGACCGGCACATGATGCGTGCGGGCGATCAGGTCCGGTATTTAAAACAGGGCGATGCCGATGGCGTTGCTTATCCCATCGAAGGTAAGCCTGTGCCGAATATGGAGGTCAAAATCACCGATGAAAATAATAATAGTCTGGCGTCGGACTACATTGGTCTGGTTCAAATCCGTGGTGGAAGTGTCACTGCCGGATACTACCTGGATGAAGAGGTCAACCGCGTAGCACTCACTGGCGATGGCTGGTTAGATACCGGAGACCTGGGAATTCTAACCAGTGACGGTGAGCTGGTTATTACTGGACGTGAGAAAGATATTATATTTGCCAATGGACTCAATTATTACCCTCATGACCTGGAAGCAATTGCTTTACAACTCCAGGAGCTGGAACTGGGTAAAGTGGTTGCGTATGGTATGCGCCGGCCCGATGCAGACACAGATGATTTGTTAATCTTTATATTGTTCAGAGCTGACCTGAAAGACTTTATTGGCATTGTGCGCGATGTGACGCGACATATTAATGAACAAACCGGATTGCAGGTCAATCAGGTTATACCCGTTAATCGCATTCCTAAAACGACCAGCGGTAAGTTGCAGCGTCGTTTACTGGCCGATGCTTATGCAAAGGGTGAGTACGATGACGCGATTGCGCAAATTGACAAGTTGCTGGCCGCGGTACATGAACAGGAAAGCGGTGATTTGTCGCCCACCGAGGCAAAACTAAAAACCATCTGTGACGAACTCATTAAAGAAAAAAGCATCAACATTAATGATAACTTATTTGAGATGGGTATCAGCTCGCTCACGTTAATGGAAATCCATCAACAAATAGATGATACCTGGCCAGGGGTGGTGGATATTACAGATCTGTTTGATAACCAGTCGATCGCCGAGGTTGCGACCTTCATTGACTCAAAAACGAGCTAGCTGCTTTTTTTTCGTTCTATCATGGAAGTTTCCAGCAATTACCAGCGAATTCATAGTTCCACGCGTTTTTGATCGGCGGGCTTTTTGATAAATGTCAGTATTTCGGCAGGTGTTCTTAGCTATAAATGATCTCTACCGTATATTAAGCGTGTAAAAACGGGTTGATAATGACAAACCTGGAAAGGATTCGTGATGACTAATAATAGAAATACCAGCGATTTGCTAACCCATCCGAAAAAACAAATCCCAATTTTCACTATTGCCATTGTTTTATTTGCATTTATTGCGCCCATGCAGGCGGTGCACGCTGAATACGGCGATGTCGTACTGAATGAAACGTCAAAAGCAGCCGGCATGAATCCGGTGATTTTTCCGCATTGGGTTCACCGCACGAAATATAGTTGTCGGGCCTGCCATGAGTCGCTGGGATTTAAAATGAAAGCAGGTACCAGCGGAATCACCATGCAAAAAATCTTTGCCGGCGAGTTTTGTGCTGTGTGCCACAACGGAAAAACGGCCTTCGAAACTGCCAAATGTCAATTATGCCATTCAGGTAAAAAAGGATTACCTACACAGGTCCACAAAAGTACCAAGCAAACACTAGTATCGCCTTTGGATTAGAGTTTGAAATAATTCAGGATAATAATTATGAACAAACAATTACAATCTCGATTCACAATAATGCTGCTAATGTTGTTGATTATGCCATGGGCGGGTTTTGCTGCTGATCAGCCAGTGCCGGTAAATCGCCTGTTAAAACCACATTCAGATGAAAACCGCCTGCTCAAGGAAGACGGTTTACATGATCCTGCCAATCCTGAACTGGGCAAGCTCAAGGAACCAACTAAAGCACTGTCTTCATTGGAACCTGCCAGGAGCGGAAACTTCGTTGACTGGAGTGCCAGTCTGGCTAACGGAAAAATTAAACCTCAATATGACGCCAGAGATCCAGCGGCAAAAGGTATGCCCATGGATTTAAATGTTCTGATTGAAGTAGCCGGCAGTACACCAAATGTTTTGTTTCCCCATGCCAGGCATCTGCAGTGGTTAGAATGCAATAATTGTCATACTGCTATTTTCCAGGCAAAAAAAGGCGCGAATAAAACCAGTATGGATAAAATATTGAAAGGGGAAAGCTGTGGCGTTTGCCACGGTAGTGTTGCGTTTCCCGTCAATGATTGTGAACGCTGTCATTCGCAGAAGAAATAGCGAAAATTGCTAACCAGCCTTCGAGCACTTCCATTGCATTATGTGAACTGGTTAAAAAAAGCCCAGTAAATTCCTGCGC
>NZ_CDLKIE010000305.1:0-3307 GCF_975902315.1 Kaarinaea lacus
GTGTTTTCACTGATATCGACAATGCGATCGAACATTAGCATTGGAGGTAAAGGAAGCTGAGCATTCCCGGGACCGAAGAGTTCGCCATACCCACACTGGATAAGCTCATCACGGTTGTAATTTGATTGTTTTTGCATGAGACCTAAGTACAAAGAAGATTTTAAGATTTAATTGATTATTATTTATCCAACCGTTTATACAGCAGGCTCTTGATGCCTGCATACCTTGTTGAACGCGATACAGTAACACAATCCATATGCTATTGTGAACGAGCAGTTCCACAGAACTTTATTTATTTGGCGATTTTTCTGGAAAACTTGTCGCATCAGCCGGGTCAGTATTGGCATTTACCTCTTCCCCATCCCAAAAACTGTCTCCATCAGTATCGACCATTTTAGGATTGGTAAAATATTTCAGGATTTCCTGGTCATCACGCAAACCGTCAAAATCTGTATCAACACGTTGCGCATCTGTGTGGTATTTATTCTCTTCGATCTCATTGGATAAACCATCATGATCCAGGTCCTTTGCCGTTGGTATGCTGTCCGAATCTGTTGGGTCACTATTATTGTTTGCCTCAACGCCATCAATAAAGCCATCCCCGTCAGTATCCGCTACTTTGGGATCGGTAAAATATTCATCCAGCTCCAGTCCATCATCCAGACCATCAGTGTCTGTATCTTTCAGATGCATGTCTGTTTTATAGATGGTTGTCTCCTCCAGGTCACTAATACCATCACCATCAGAATCTTTCTCATTAGCTGTACCAGCAGTTGCGACAAAACATAATGTGACAAACAAACTGCAGGCTGCTGAGTTTTTTAGCTTGTATTGCATAATCTGCTGCCGGGGTTATTAATGGATTCCACTCGGTGTCACTCTGGATACTCCCATAACATTTCGAAGATGTTCAATTTTAGCTAGAGCAACACTTAATTGATCAGCATTAGCAACTTCGATGGTTAAGGTAAATGTCGCGATACAGGTTTTCTTGTCTGTAATTGAATTCATAGATATGACATTTAAATGACTATTGCTAAGTATAGTCGTAATATCACGTAATAAACCTTGACGGTCGAATGCTTCGATAACTATTTCCACAGGATAAGTTTTGTCGGGTGATGAATCACCCCATTCAACATCTATTACACGCTCTTTTTCTGCGCTCAGTAGACGTAACAGGTTTGGGCAATCTTTTCTGTGAATAGTGACTCCACGACCGCGGGTGATATAGCCTGAGATACCATCGAAAGGTACTGGTTTGCAACAACGGGCTGTTTGGGTCATTAAATCACCCACTCCCATAATTTGTATATCCCCAGGGTATTGATTGCTATGCCTTGACTTAAAAGAATGAACTTGCGGAACATTATTCGCTACAGATTCAGCGACGGGAAAAATCAATTCGTTAAGTGCGCTGGCAACTTGTGTAGTAGTTATATCCCCACGACCTAATGAAGCAAGAAACTCATCCAGCTTGCTAAAATGAAATCGATCAGCGATCTGATCGTACTGGATGTCAGAGATACCCAACCGCTGTAATTCACGATCCAGGATTGTGCGACCATCGGAAACATTGCGCTCATAATCCTGCTGTTTAAACCAGGCACGTACTTTCGATCTCGCACGAGAACTTTTTAAATAACCCAAATGCAGATTCAGCCAGTCTCGACTGGGGTGACTATGTTTGGAAGTCAAAACTTCAATCTGCTGGCCATTTTGTAGTTCATAACCGATTGGTATGATTTTACCATCGGCTTTTGCACCGCGATAATGGTGCCCTACTTCAGTATGCACATGATAGGCAAAATCCAGAGGTGTGGCGCCTTTGGGTAAATCTATAACTTTACCTTTCGGTGTTAGTACATAGACACGGTCTTCAAAAATTTCTGCCTTGAACTGTTCAACCAGATCTCCAGGGTTTTCGTCATTGATTTCCAGCAACTGCCTCAGCCAGGTTATTTTTTCCTGGTATTTGACATCAACTTTGCCGCCCTCTTTATAACCCCAATGAGACGCGACCCCATATTCCGCATGCTCATGCATTTCGAATGTTCGAATCTGAACTTCCAGTGTCTTGTTGTGAGGACCGATGACTGCTGTATGCAGGGATTGATAATTGTTTTCCTTGGGCGTCGCGATGTAGTCATCAAACTCACTTGGCACTGGTCGCCACTTGTTATGCACGATACCTAAAACACCGTAACAATCAGCAACATTATTCACCAGTACGCGTGTGGCGCGCACGTCAAACAGTTCATCGAAACCGATGTTTTTGGCTTTCATTTTTCGCCAAATACTATAGATATGTTTTGGCCTGCCTGTAACCTCACCTTTAATACCTGCCTTCTCCAGGTCAGCACGCAATTCATCGGTTACTTGTGTAATATACTGTTCGCGGTCTATACGTCGTTCATCCAGCATGCTGGCGATATGTTTATAGGTATCCGGTTCCAGGTAACGGAAACTCAGGTCTTCCAATTCCCACTTTATTTGCCATATACCCAATCGGCTGGCCAACGGAGAAAATATATCCTTGGTTTCTGCCGCAATTTGTTTACGAACCTCATCCGACAGGTACTTGAGCTTGCGCATAGTGTAAAGACGCTCGGCAATTTTTATCAAAACCACCCGAATATCTTCTGCCAGTGCAAGTAATAATTTGCGAACGCGTTCAACACTTTTTTTGTCCCGCTGTTCATCGGCATGGTGAACCTGGTATGCATCTACAATGCGCATCTTATTAATACCATTCACCAGGTGTTGAACATCTTCACCAAATTCATGCTCGATCAGTTCAGAATCAATATCGAGTGATGTTTGCATTCCGTGCACAATTGTTGCTACTAAAGTGTTGGTATCGACATGCAGGTCAGCCAGAATTTCTGCCACTTTTAATGCTCGGGAAAATTCAGTATCCCCAAAAAGATCCTGCTGGTGCTCAATGACACCGTCCATTAAGGCGTGGGCACGACGAATCAGGGTGATATCTGCTGCTGGTCGGTGAGCGCTTATGTGTTGCAACCAGTCTTCGAAATCAACATTGTCCTTGAATACTGCTGGTGATTTTTGTTTGCTTACGGTAACCATTCCATAGCCTATATCGTCGCGAATTGAACGATTTCACAGGTTCCAGCCGCTAATTCTGACCCGGAAATCCAATAAAAATTACTGCAAATGGTGAAATTCAGGCTGTTGATGGGAGTTCCATGGTATTGGGCTCTCCTTTACTTGAAGCGTGGAGTGAATTCAGCCTGACTACGAATACACCGGTCTTTGTCGGAGAATGCGGTGTACACAACGAAAC
>NZ_CDLKIE010000306.1:0-39386 GCF_975902315.1 Kaarinaea lacus
ATAATCATATCCGCATCTTCACCGCCGGCGCGCCCCAATACTTCAGGGTGAGCAGCCTGCCCCTGAACGGTTCGTATATCCATACGATCCTGCAGCTCCTGTAATTTTTTGCCGTCAGTATCAACAATCGTAATGTCATTGGCTTCCTTGGCCAACACTTCTGCGACAGATGATCCTACTTGCCCTGCTCCAAGCACAATGATTTTCATATTGGTTTATGGTTGTGGTAATTATTTACAAACAGTAGTTGAATGAGACAGGTAAAGGTCAGGAAATTATTTGAATGAATTTGCATGTTTGTCTTGATCGTTAGTTATTCATTTTTAACAAAACAACATGAGCGCTAACTATACACCTTTCACCCGGCATTACAACAACCTGAAATTCCTACTTGGTTTCAATACCCAACGCACGCAGCTTACGATACAAATGAGTGCGCTCCATGCCTGCGAGTTTAGCTACCTTCCCTACACTCCCATCAGATTGTTTTAGATGATATTCCAGATATGCTTTTTCAAATTGTTCGCGTGCCTGGCGTAACGGTAATTCAAACTGCGGTATAAGCAATGCGTCGCTTTGACTACCTTCTAGCGCCATGGAAACTTGCTCCAGCATTTCATCAACATCCGTAATATCAATAGTAACATCACCATCCATCATGAGTAGCCGGCGAACAACGTTTTCCAGCTCCAGAACATTACCCGGCCACGCATAATGCCGTAAACGGTTTTGTGCTGCGACAGAAAAACTTCTATATGGCAAACGTTCCTTGTCTGCAAATACGCTAACGTAATGCTGCAATAACTCCGGAACATCCTCGCTGTGGTCCCGCAACGCCGGCAAGCGTATAGGATAAGCATTTACACAATGAAACAGGTCTTCGCGAAACCGTCCCGCGCGAACCTCCTGCTGCAGATCGTAGCGAGTAGCCAGGATAAAGCGCACATCAACTTCAACAGGCCTGTCACCATCGACACGATATATACTCGAAGAAGTCAGGGCACCGTACAGTGCCGCCTGCATCTCGTCGTCAAGTTCTGCAACATCATCAACATAAAGTGTACCGCCATTAGCCTGTTCCAGACAGCCACTACTGGAACTTGAAGAACTTTCAACTCCCAATAACAGTTCGATACCGGATTTATTTCTGCGACTGGACAGGTTAGTAGTACGCAATTCAACATAAGGTGACTGACTTCTACTACTATTACAATGAATGTAGCGTGCGCTACGTGTCTTTCCCACACCCGGTTCACCAATTAACAATACTGTAATATCATGCCTGGAACACTGATCCAGCTGCTCTATCAATTTTTTTACGGTCTGGCTTTTGCCGACAATCTCGACAGGTTGCAAAATATCATGGTGAGTTACATTTTGACTCGCTGTTGATTCACCACTTTCCAGAGCACGCTCAACTGTCACCAGCAACTTGGCCAGTGAAAGCGGTTTTTCTATAAAATCAAACGCACCGAGACGCGTGGATTCCACCGCGGCTTCGACAGTTCCATGGCCTGACATCATAATCACAGGGCAACGCAGGTGGTTTTTTTCCAGGAACTCTTTTAATAATGAAATACCATCTACATCAGGCATCCAGATATCCAGCAAAACAAGATTTGGCTTTCGTGTCGCGATGGCATCACGCGCCGAGCCACCATCTTTAGCGACGGTTACTGCGTACCCTTCATCCTCTAATATTTCCCGGACTAATCGCCTGATATCAGGCTCATCATCAACAACTAGTATGTGTGGTTTCAAGTGCTATCTCTCTATACTGCCACTTCGTTCTGCACAGACTCTTTAAGCCTGCGCAATAATGTTATGTTGACCATCGCCAGCACCATGACTGGATACCGGCAGGCGAACCACGATGCATGCACCGCCTTCATGACGGTTTTCAGCAAATACAATACCTGAATGTTCTTCCACAATTCGCTTCACTACCGCCAACCCCAAGCCACCACCTTTCGTTTTTGTGCTGGTATAGGGTTCAAACATATTATCCATCAGATTTTCGGGAATACCCGGACCATTATCTGTAACACGCAGCTCAATCATATCTTGCGTTGCACTCACGACATGCTCCGCACTAATTAAAATTTTCGCGTTTTTTCCCTTACGCGTCGACTCGATAGCGTTCTTGATCAGGTTGTGTAACAACTGCCTAATCCTGCCCGGATCTGCTTCCACATGCGGTATATCACTATGAATATCTACCGCAAACTTTATGTCTGACTCATCGTCTCTATACAAGTCCAGCACTTCATTAACCAGGTTTTCAATATCCAGCGACTGTAACTGTAATTGGGGTACCCGCGCATATTCTGAAAATGCTTTAACCATTTCCTTCATAGATTCAACCTGTTCAACAATAGTATGAGTCGATCGATCTAACACTTCGGCATCTTCCGGTTTCATCCGTGTCAGATACTTACGTCGCAGTCGCTCGGCAGATAATTGAATTGGTGTTAACGGGTTTTTAATCTCATGCGCCAGACGTCGAGCCACTTCACCCCATGCTGCTTCGCGCTGTGCTTGCACCAGGTTGGTAACATCATCAAATACGACAACATAACCTGCGCGGTTTGCCTCATCGGATGGCAGTATTGCGCCACGACACATCAGTATTTTATGGCCCCTTTTTCGAGCGACGGTAACTTCTTCATGCCATTCCTGTTGATCCAGCATCAGGTTACGCGCCAACACATCGACAAAATCTTTCAAATGTTTGCTATGACCCTTAACCACTTTCAAATGACTTCCTATGGTACGATCCATATCAACTTCCAGGATCTGGCTGGCAGCACTATTTGCAACACGAACATTCATATCACGATCCAGGGTAATAACACCCGATGAAAGTCGGCCCAGAACGGCACGCAAATAAGCACGTTCACGCTCTGCCTGTTCCTTACTTTTCTCGGCTTCATCGCGCGCCATGGAAATTTTATTGGTCATGTCTGAAAACGACTGCACCAGTGAACCCAGTTCATCGTTACTGGTAACAGGTAATTTTTTATCATAATTACCCGCCGCAACTGCGCGTGTCCCTACCGCTAGCACCCTCACCGGTGCTACCAGGCGTTGCGCCGAGAAAAATGCGGCCCATATGGCTGTCAGTAAACTGACCAGCAAAACCAGCGACAGAGTGAGTGTAAAACTGTCTTTTAATGGCTCGCGCAGAAAAATCAGTTCCTTGTGTTGCCCATAGGCAGATTGCACGCTGTCCGCCAGCAAACTGATTCTGTCTGCAATAGGATACAATGCATATAATACTCGCTGTTGGGCGGGCGCCTCTATCGCGTCGACAGCAACTGCTACACGAATTTGCAACCCAAGATCACCAACCGGCGCCAAACCCGCGTAACTTTCGTTGGTCCTGACCTGGGACAAAATAACCTCATCAGGTTTGCTGGGAATAATCGCGGTAGTATCCGCACTGCTGGACGCGATAACGTGACCACCATCGGTAAGCAAGGTAAGTTCGTAGGCATTGCTTTCACTTCGAAGATCATTAAGCGTCAATAGCACTGTAGAATCTGATTCATCTATTAATCCTTCCGCCATCAAACGCGTTTGCTTGAGCAGTTCACGAATGCGCAAATCAAGCGATGACCGACTTAACTCCAGTGCATCTTCCATCGCCTCTTCCACACGCACATCAAACCAGCTGTCGATACCGCGCTGCAAAAATCCCAACGAGAAATAATAGACTACCGACACCGGTGCAACAGCCAGAATGACAAATACAATAACCAGCCTTGAAGTTAAGCGGGACCCTACAACGTTACGACGATAATTCCGTATTAAACGGATAAAATTAACACCGACAAGCCCAACCAGTACAATTACACCCAGGGCATTGATGACCACCAACACAAGATGCAAACGGCCAAACTGGACTGAGCTTTGCGTTGCCGTACTTAGCAGAGTAAGCGACAATACAAGAAACAGTCCCATGGCAAGCACGGGGAAAAAACTATCTGAAATACGTTTGAGTAATAATGTCACTTGCGACATTGCTTATACTCGCTCTATTAAATATCTATAAATCCAGCTCTAGCCAATCGGTACCCAACCACCAGCTCCTGGATGTCCAGGCATCCAGTTTCAATGGCACTGGCAGATTATCGAAACCCAGAGTTGTTCGTATACGTGCGTAATAGTTCTCACTATTTTTATCTTCCAGAAGCTGCTCATCAATAATCGGCAGGTTATTCACGTTGCCGACTTTCTGTACCGCAGCACTCAGTGAAAAAAAGGTATACTGAGCGCCGCTATTAAGATTAGTGACAATATACTGTTCAGTCAGCGCATGAAATTGCAGCTGATAGCGCTGCTCCAGTGATGCCACTTCATCATCGTACCAGTACCGACGGGGTTCCATGATTTCAATTATTAGCTCAAGCACCAATGGTACGCCGTTATTAATAGCCTCCAGAACGTCATTACTAAAATCAAAATCCAGGCTGGCATTTAAATGGTAAACCTTGTCGCTCAGCACGATCTCGGCATGATTAATTTTAAAACCCTGTGCCTGGGTCACGCCTGGTGGTACTAAAAATAAAACCAGTACGAGCAAACAGCGCCGTGATAGTAATCGCCACGTTGACTGTCGCGCCTTAGTCATTGCGCAAAAATTATTTATTGCTTTTGAATACATGCGTAATAAAAACCATCCATGCCATTTTGCCCGGGTAAAATCTGCCGCCCATATTCCTGACTGATTCCCCATGCCCCCGGTATCTTGACGGTAATTGCGTCTGGGTAAGCACCCAGAAATTCGCGTACCTGTTGCTCATTTTCCTGGGGTAATATCGAGCAAGTTGCATATAAAATGATACCTCCTGATCTCAATAAGGGCCAGACCGCACGTAAAATATGCTGCTGTATATCGACTAATTGTTGTATATCAGAAGCTCGGCGCAATTGTTTAATATCGGGATGGCGACGTATTACCCCTGTCGCAGAACAGGGCGCATCCAGTAATATACGATCAAATTCCCTGTTATCCCACCAGGTTTCCGGCGCTTGACCATCACCAACAATGAGCTTCGCGTTTAAATCTAATCGCTGCAAATTGTCAGCAACTTTATCCAGGCGCTCACTATCAATATCTATAGCAACCAGTTCCTGCAAATCAGGCTGGCTTTCCAGTATATGCGCCGTCTTCCCACCTGGTGCGGCACAAACATCCAACACCCGCTGTTTCGGCGCTGTTTGTAAAAGTGATGCAGCAAGTTGCGGAGCTGCATCCTGCACCGATACCAGCCCGTCAGCGAAACCAGGCAACTGGTCAACGGATACCGGAACTTGCAGTGACAAACCTGACTCGCTAAAGCATAGCTCGTCTGCACTCATCCCAGCTGCCATTAATTGCTCAAGATAAGCGGTCCGTGTTATTTTTCGCAAGTTTACCCGCAACACCATGGGTGGTTTTTCATTATTGGCCTGCAATACCGATTGCCATTGTTGTGGCCACGCCGCTTTGATTGTCTCCAGTAACCATTGCGGATGACTGTACTCGGCAACGGGATCATCTTTTAACTGCAATGCAATCTGATCAGTACGACGTTGATAGTTCCTGAGAATAGCGTTGACCAGATTTTTTGCCCAGGCTTTTTTCAAGGCTAAACATGCAGCAACTGTTTCGGCCACTGCCGCGTGATCGGGAACACGCATATACTGCAACTGGTACAAACCAATCATTAACAGATGTTTTATATCGCTATCTTTGGTTTTTAAGGGTTTGTCCAGTAAAAGTGTGACGATCGCGTCCAGACGCCACCACCAACGTGTCACACCGAAACATAATTCCTGTAACAAGCCCTGGTCTTTAATATTAGACAATGAGGATTGATGCTTCGCCAGGGCATCTGTTAGTGAAGCACCCTGAATATTAACATTTACAAGTATTCGTGAGGCCAGTGCACGGGTATTCATGATGCTAACTTCCTATTAGCATTCATCAGGAACCGAATATCTTGCCTTGCATACTATGGGCGTTAATGAAGTCGGAAACCGCTAAAGGTTTTCCTCCCGGCAGTTGCAATTGAGTGATACGCAAAACACCGTCGCCAGTGGCAACCATGATACCCGACCGGGATTCATCGATAACCTTACCCGGAGCCTGATTACTGGTTTCCTGTATTACTTCCGCATTCCAGATTCGTAGTGTATTTTCATCCACGGTTGTTTGTGCAACCGGCCATGGATTAAAGGCACGAATCTGTCGATGTATTTGACTGGCACTCTGTTGCCAGTTAATCAATGCTTCGGTCTTCTGCAGTTTTTCGGCATAACATGCCTGATCGTCATCCTGTTTTTCTGCTTCCAGTTTGCCATCAACCATGAGCGCCAGTGTGTCAACCAACGCCCTGGCACCAATCTCTGCTAACCTGTCATGCAAAGTTTGCGCAGTATCACCTGGGCTGATCGCAGTGGTTCTTTTTAATAGCATGTCTCCGGTATCCAGGCCAACGTCCATTTGCATGATAGTGACACCGGTTTCTGTATCACCGGCCAGAATTGATCGTTGTATGGGTGCCGCGCCACGCCAACGCGGTAGTATCGATGCATGCACATTAATGCAACCTAATCTTGGTGTTTGCAAAACGGCAGGCGGCAATAATAGACCATAAGCCACAACCACCATTAGATCAGCTTCAAATGAGGCCAATTGCTGTTGAGCATCTGGATCTTTTAATGACACCGGTTGTAAAACCGGTAGTTCATGCTGCAAAGCCAGTTGTTTGACTGGGCCAGGTTTCAGTTTCCGTCCGCGTCCAGCAGGACGATCAGGCTGTGTGTATACAGCACAAATAGAGTGATGCGATTGAATTAGGGCTTCAAGGCTTACTGCTGCGAATTCCGGCGTACCCGCAAATATAATGTTAAGCGTCTTCGCCATGCTCTCGACAACCTTGTTTAAATGAGTGTTATATTTGAAACGATAAACGAAAAACGGCTATTAATTTGTCATTTCAGGAAATACAGGCGTCCCGAAAGTACACGCATCGCCCAGTTACAATGTTTTTTGACGTAGCTTGTCCAGTTTTTTACGTATACGCTGACGTTTTAACTCGGACAGGTAATCAACAAACAGCTTACCTTCCAGATGATCCATCTCGTGCTGAATGCAAACGGAAAGCAATCCATCAGCTTGCATTTCAAAGGTCTCACCCTCCCGGTTCAGGGCGCGGACTTTAATACGTTCCGCTCTTTTAACTTTTTCATAAATACCAGGTACCGATAGACAGCCTTCTTCCATTTCTTCTGCGCCGTCACTGGACAGAATTTCCGGATTGATAAAACAGAGAGGGTTGGATTTATCTTCAGAAATGTCGATGACAATAACGCGCTTTTGCACATTAGCCTGGGTCGCAGCCAAACCTATGCCGGGCGCCTGATACATGGTTTCAAACATATCGTCGACCAGTTGTTTAACCTCGCTGTCTACTTTTTCTACAGCCAGCGCTTTTTTGCGGAGCCGAGGATCCGGGTAATGAAGTACGTTCAGTATCGCCATGTGAAGTCTGTCAAAATATTCAAAAAAATCTTAAAAAATTCAGTTTATTAAACAATATTATACTAAATTCTGAGAGAGGCACGAATAGATATTCTTCCCAGGGGTACCCCATGCAACGATGAGGTGTTACGTGGTTCGACGACACTCAAGCTCTAATTTGATCGATTAATACTCAAGCTTGGGCATAATAACGCCAAATCACCAAAACTTTGGCCTATTTGACAGTTCAAAGACTTAAGTTACTCCATCGTGGACCGCTAATTTCTCTACTTGGAATAATATGCAGGGATGCTTCCCTTCTATCCGGCGATGATGGAAAACAAAGATGCTGGGTGAACAATGGCCACTATGTCCTTCATTAATATGGTATAGCTGGTGCGGGTACAGGGTTTCGACTACACTGCAAATTAACTAACTACAGGATGGTCTGAAGAAGCACTATGTGGATTAGAAAATTTTTCTTAGGTTTTACCGGTTTGATGATGTTAGGCAACATCGTCGTTGCTGATGAAATTGCGTTGCGTCCGGATCACCCCGATCGTTATGTTGTCGTGAAAGGCGATACTTTGTGGGATATTTCTGCCCGATTTCTGGAGACACCCTGGCGCTGGCCTGAAGTGTGGAGTTTTAATCCGCAAATTAAAAACCCGCACCTGATTTATCCCGGTGATGTAGTTTCACTGGTCTACGATGAGCAGGGCCGCCCCATGCTTAAGGTGGACCGCGGACAACCCACCGTGAAGATTTCTCCCAAAGTACGTGCCACTCGCGTGGATACGCCTATTTCCACCATTCCTTTGACTGCCATTGAGCAGTTTCTGGGACACCCACAGGTGCTTTCAGAAAGAGAAATAAATAGCGCTGCTTATATCGTTGCCGCGCAAGAAGGTCGATTGATTGCTGGAAAAGGCGACACGGTGTTTGCTCGCGGTCTTGTGGCAGGGAGTGAAGCGGAATATACGATAATCCGTATTGGCGATCCTTACCGCAATGAAGGAGCCAAACCGGGTGATATCCTCGGTTATGAAGCCATTCATGTGGCTGATGCCAAAGTTGAAGCATTTGGAGATCCATCTACATTAGTTGTCACAAATTCGAATCGGGAAGTAATGATTGGCGATCGTTTATTGCCAAAACGCGATTTCGGTTTCGACCAGACCTTCATTCCTCACCCACCAGAAAATCCGGTCTCCGGGCAGATCATCGATGTTGTAGACGGTGTCGCTCGAATTGGTCAATACCAGACCGTGGTTCTTAACAAAGGTGAAAGTGACGGTATCGAAACTGGGCATGTGCTGGCAGTATTTCAGTCTGGTGCCAAAGTACTGGATCCCCTCAACAAAAAAACCGAGGTAGTGACACTGCCGGATGTACGCGCTGGCATTGTCATGGTGATCCAGTCTTTCGATCTGGTGAGCTATGCCATGGTTATGGAATCCGACAGGGATATGCGGATATATGACTTTGTTCGAAACCCCTGACCGCTAACTTTTAATATTCTTTAATATTGATGCCTTAAAAAAACAGCGACACAGGAAAGGCAGCATTTTTAAAAACGCATTGTTTATTTGGGCAATGCGTTTTTTTATTGCCCGTTTTACAGACTAAAGCGGGTATAGTCTCTCATTAATAGTCAATAATATTTACTATTTCTTTATCCTCCGCTAACCGGTATTATTTTACAGCAACAGCCTGATACGTTTTTACAGGCTGCCGGGTTTAAGCTGGCGCGACCGTATAACAAAAATAATAATTTAACAGCGTAATAATAGAGAACCACATTGAATCAATTCGCGTTACCCATCGTCGCTCATCACGACATCACCCAGGAAGAGCTGAAAAAATGGCTGGTTCTACACCATGCTACAGGATTTGGTCCCGCCAAGCTTGCCATGCTGGCAGAACACAACGTACACCCATTAGAATTACTCGGTGAACAACAAAAACAACTGTTTGCACATCTGACGTTACCCGAACCCACTCGACAGTCACTGGTGGATCCCGATTGGGCCGCTATCGAGAAAGACCTGAACTGGGTAGAACAGGACAATTGCCATGTGATGCCTGTGGTGTCCTCCTGGTATCCGGATTTATTGCGGGAAATCGCGGATCCACCCGTCGTATTGTATGCGCAAGGAGATCCTGAAATTTTACAGTTTCCACAGCTCGCGATGGTGGGTAGTCGTAATCCCAGCCATTATGGTCAGGAAACAGCCTTCGAATTTGCCCGTCATTTATCTCAGGCAGGTCTCATCATTACCAGCGGTATGGCCACTGGTATTGATACTCACAGTCATCGTGGCGCTTTGGCGGGTTCGGAACTCACGGTCGCCGTTGCGGGTACCGGCCTGGACAGGGTATACCCCGCCAAAAACAAAGCCCTGGCAGAACAGATTTCGTTACAGGGTTTGTTATTATCCGAATACGCTATTGGCACTCAGCCAATAGCGCACAATTTTCCACGCCGTAATCGCATAATCAGCGGTTTAAGCGTTGGCACGCTGGTAGTGGAAGCAGCCATTCAAAGTGGATCATTAATCACCGCCCGACAAGCCATGGAACAAGGACGGGAAGTGTTTGCCATACCAGGCTCTATCCACAATCCCCTCGCACGCGGTTGCCACCATTTACTACGCCAGGGAGCCAAGCTGGTAGAAACCGGTGACGATATATTGCAGGAATTAGCCCCCCTGATTGAAAAAATGCGACGGTCCAGGATCGTTAATAAATCCAACAATCCTTTTAATAATAATAAGTTATCTGACAAGCACGCCGCACCCCTGGATCCTCAAAAACAGGAACTTATGGAATTTATTGAATTTGAACCCGTATCCATTGATACCCTGGTTCAAAGATCTCAATTGACGCCGGAGTCTATTTCCTCCATGCTGGTGGAGCTGGAATTGAGTGGACTCGTCAAATCCAGTGGCGGACTCTATTCACGCTTATGAGCCACAAAAGGATGTTTTAATGAAACAAAGCGTATTTGACGTGTTGATGTATCTGTTTGAAAACTACATTGATGACGACAGTGCCAACCAGACCGATCCTGAAGAATTGAAGGCATTACTCCATGATGCAGGTTTTGGTAAAAACCACATTTCCAAGGCCTTTGACTGGCTGGAAGGCCTGGTGCGCCTGCAAAACGAAACCGTAACTAATTCCAATTCAACCAATGCTATTCGAACCTACCACGCTGAAGAGGCAAGAAAACTCAACGTCGAGTGCCAGGGATTTTTACATTTTCTTGAGCAAATGGGCGTTATTGACGCCACGGGGCGGGAGCATATCATCGACCGTGCCATGGCGCTGGAATCTGAAGAAATCGACTTAACTCAATTGAAATGGGTTGTCTTAATGGTGTTGTTCAATCAATCCGGATCAGATGAAGCCTACGTCTGGATGGAAAACATGGTACTGGAAAACCTGTCCAAAGACTTTCACTAAGCCTTTATTTTTAAAAAATATACGAGCACTTTTTATCCTGTTCAGTTCGCGTTCGATTCTGGCGCAGGGCAAAATCAGTCAATACTCAATATATTTCAGCTTTAATCCCGTGCCGGAAACCGTTATTATTCGCGGTTCGACCATAAACCCGGTCAGATAAGGCGCGTACACCATTTGCTGGTTTTCAAAATATCCAGACCAGAAACCAACGCCGAAATAGCAACGCGCTAGCGAAACAAACACAAACAACATAATAATAATCAAAAAATTACAAGTACCAGAATTCGAAGCAACTTTTTAGGAGACTTTTCAAATGTCTGTAAAACATCCAATTATTGCCGTTACTGGATCTTCCGGGGCTGGAACAACCACGGTTAAAAATGCTTTTGAGCACATTTTCCGTCGTGAATCACTAGTGCCTGCTGTTATCGAGGGCGACAGCTATCACGCCTATGACCGCCAGGAAATGAAAGAGGTCATCGCAAAATTTGCCGAAGAAGGCAAAACCATCAGTCATTTTGGACCAGAAGCCAACATATTCGAGAAGCTCCAGGAAACCTTTGCAGAATATGCAGAAAACGGTATGTGCAAACGCCGCTACTACCTGCATAGCGAAGAAGAAGCCGAGCCATACAAGAGCCTTAATCTTGGACCTGGTCAATTCACCCCCTGGGAAGACATTCCAAAAGATACTGACCTGTTATTTTACGAAGGCTTACATGGCGGTGTTAAAACTGAAAGTGCCAATGTCGCCGAACTGGTCGACTTGCTCATTGGTGTCGTACCCATCGTTAACCTCGAGTGGATTCAAAAAATTCACCGTGACAACGCACAACGCGGCTATTCTGCAGAGGCTATCGTCGACACCATCTTGCGTCGTATGTCCGATTACGTGCACTACATTACTCCGCAGTTTTCACGAACTGACGTTAACTTCCAACGTGTACCAACAGTCGATACATCGAATCCGTTCATTGCGCGTGACATTCCAACGCCTGATGAGAGTTTTATTGTTATTCGTTTTCGTGATCCCAAGCAGTTTAATGTGGACTTTCCATATTTGTTGAACATGATCCACGATTCTTTCATGTCTCGCCCCAACACTATCGTGGTACCAGGTGGTAAAATGGGTTTTGCAATGGAAGTAATCTTAACGCCGCTTATTCACGAACTTATCGAAAAGAAAAAGAAAGCCTGATTTGATGGCTTTAGCGGAAAGAGAAATCCAGACGATTTCTCTTTCCGCAACTATTTCAGCTTTTAACTTGCTTCTGGTTGTACCAGCAACGCGCCACTTAATATAACCAGCGCTCTCACCAGCAATATCCCTTTCGCCACATTCTTATGCTCATTACGTGCTGTCATATCTGCAGCAAGTAATTTTCGGCCTGCCGCAATTTGTATGACATAGAGTACAAACAGCGCAATCAACAAACCAAAATGCGTCCAAACCAGGAAGGATAAAATATCGCCGTGGTCAATGAGCCGGGTTTTCCAGTCTCGATTGGCATACAAATAAAAAGGCATCAGCAAATCGAAAATCATCACTGACACCATTACAGGTATATGAAACTTTCTAAAACGGTGCCAGTAAAAAGCAGCCAACATGATCAGGTAGGTAATACTTGCGGCAATCACCGTATCAGCTAACATTGAATAAACCCTGTTTTTATGCCTGTTTTGCAGTAACTGTGATGGATTTAACTAAACAATACCAATCATAACGCCGATAATTGTACGATTCTAATTTATTGCGTTGGCAAAATGGAATTTATCATGTTTAGCAAAATTACAATCCTGATTCTGGTTACATTGTTAACCGCATGCAATACCACAAACCCTGCCTACGAAGATAAACTACAGAAAGACAAATTTCTGGAAAAGAATTTTAGCGCCAATCAACCGGCTGCCAAAGAAACGCCCACCTTAAAAACCCATTACTACAATGAAATAGTAGCTGGCGAAGTCGTGGTGGGCATGAACCTGCTGGAAGCCATGATCGCTACCAAAACATTCCCACACGGACCTAATCGCTACAACACAGTATATTGGTGTGACGGGCAGACTGTCGATCGCTGCAATGAAACCTGTCAGCACTGCGCGGCAACACTCCTGACGCCGAAATATACCCATTACATGCAAGGTAAAGGGGACCAGTTAATTGTAGTGAAATCTTTAAAACGCCACATAGAAGATGACGTGTCCAGCTTAAAAACCAAACCATACCCCGTGGTGAACGCCCTGTTTCTCAATCGCATTGTCGCCGGTATGAGCATCAAGGACTTTAACCGAATAGAGCAACAACCCAACACAAAAATTCAATACTTTTGTAAAGATCAGCGCGTTTTTACTTCCTGCCTGCTGGACTGCAGTGACTGTACGCTCAAGCTCATTGCGCCTCGCGGTAACAATTACCACGTCCAAACGGTTCGGTTCCGGGGTCACAAAGACTACGCCACCGTAGTGAACGTGAAAGAAGCTGTTTACGCCCGAAACCAGTGATTCTTATCTGAACATCTGATTTCCTGCAATTTAATGTGATAAGGCCGGTCTAATATTTAGAGGCGCCGGCCCAACATATATCCATGGCTGTAACGATGTAATTCCAGGAACAGCTACTTTTTGCAAATTGTTAAAAAATAATCAAATTGACTGATATTGAAACCGGAAACAGTAAAAATTTACGATTTTTGATGACAGACTGAAAAGACTTTGGCCGCTAACTATAGTTAATAGAGTGGTTTTTATTAAAAATAAACGAACAAAAAACCAGCATATCTGGTATCGAAAACATGCAACCGATCAAATGGTTAAGTGACAAATTTATCCACTGGCTGACTCACGAAAAAGAGCCGACTGGTGTCGCGCCATGTGATTTCGAGCGCCTGAGTTTTGAGATACGTCCCTGCGATGTGCTGCTGGTCGAAGGACGATCCAGGGTCAGCGAAGTGATCAAAACCATCACCCAAAGTGTCTGGACACATTCGGCGCTCTACGTTGGCAGGTTGGTTGATATTGAAGACACCAATGTTCGCGAACATATCAGCTGGTTATATGACGGTGACCCGGCAGACCAACTCATTATCGAACCCCTGTTAGGTGAAGGTACGGTGGTTAAACCACTGAGCAAGTACGCCAAAGAACATTTACGCATTTGCCGACCTTCTGGCCTGTCGCCACAAGATGCGCAAAAAACCATTAAGGATGCAACCAGACATTTGGGACTTGGCTACGACGTTAGACAACTGCTCGACCTGGGACGCTTTCTACTCCCTTACAGTATTGTGCCACGACGTTGGCGTTCCAGTTTATTTGAGCACAACGCCGGCGATTCAACCCGCACCGTTTGCTCCACCATGATTGCCAACGCATTTAGCGCCGTGCATTTTCCGATTCTGCCTGTGGTACACAAAACCAACTCAGGACTGCGTTTATTCAAACGCAATACCCGACTTTATACACCACGCGATTTTGACTACTCTCCCTATTTTGAAATTATAAAGTACCCTCTGCTCGGTCTTAACGACCTCGCAGTGTATCGTCAACTGCCCTGGGACCAGGATGGCGTCATTTGTAATGATGAACACGACTGTTTTATCCCGGCGCCAAACATTGAAATCTGCGATACAGAACAATTTGAAGGGCCAGTTTCTGAAACCACGAGCAAGGATTCAGACTCTAATAGCTTAACTAACGACGAAATCATTGATGCTGAGATCCCGGTTGACGCCGGACAACAATCTGCAGGCAAAGCTAACTAGCAAAAGAAAGGCAGGTGTTATGAGCGCTATACTCTGGACATTCTTTTTCACGGCGGTCCTGTGGACCCTGTTTTATTTTCGCACACCGCTGTTAATCAGCAGCATCATATTCGCTATCGCCATGTTATTTTGGCAAGAGTTCAGTAAAGCACCGGTTTTTTTCCAGGCGCTAGCCTGGATGGGCTTTTTAGCCATCGCGGTTCCTCTCAATGTAACGCCGTGGCGTCGTTTAATTGTTAGCGATCGTGTATTGGCAATTTTCCGCAACATCATGCCCAGCATGTCTCAAACCGAACGTGAAGCACTGGAGGCCGGTAATGTCTGGTGGGACGGTGAACTGTTCAGTGGCAAACCGCACTGGCATTCGCTACTCAATACTCAGACCAGCAAGCTCAGCGAAGAAGAACAGGCGTTTATTGATGGACCGGTTGAAGAACTCTGCAGACTTATCGACGACTGGAAAATTACTCAACATGATTACGATTTACCACCTGAGGTCTGGCAATTTCTAAAAGACAATGGCTTCTTTGGCATGATCATCCCCAAACGTTTTGGGGGCCTGGAGTTTTCCGCGTTGGCCCACTCAAGCGTCGTGATGAAGGTGGCCGGCCGCTCAATCACTGCGGCAGTGACTATTATGGTGCCCAACTCACTGGGCCCGGCAGAACTATTGATGCGTTATGGCACCGACGAACAGAAAGAACACTACCTGAATCGTCTGGCGAAAGGCGAAGAAGTACCTTGCTTTGCACTGACATCACCGGAAGCAGGTAGTGATGCCGCCGCAATGACCGATACTGGTATCGTCTGCAAAGCGGAATTCAATGGCGAAAAAGACGTACTGGGTATTCGGCTCAACTGGGAAAAACGCTATATCACCCTGGGGCCGGTTGCGACAGTATTGGGATTAGCATTTAAACTCTACGACCCTGATCACCTGTTGGGTGACAAAGAAGAACTGGGAATCACCTGCGCGCTTATTCCCACAGATACGCCAGGCGTTGAAATCGGTAACCGTCACTTTCCGCTCAACAGTGCGTTCCAAAATGGGCCCAACAGCGGCAAAGATGTTTTCATCCCCATGGACTGGATTATCGGCGGCCAGGAATGCGCCGGCCAGGGCTGGCGTATGCTCATGGAATGCCTGGCAGCAGGCCGCTCAATTTCTTTACCCGCTTTAAGCACCGGCGCAGGCAAACTGGTAAGTCGTGTTACCGGCGCCTATTCAAGGGTACGCAAACAGTTCAAAACACCCATTGGTAAATTTGAAGGTGTCGCTGAAGCACTGGCCCGTATCGGTGGAACAGCTTACATGATGGATGCAGCACGTACCCTGACCGCTTCGGCTATCGACAATGATGAAAGCCCATCAGTGGTTTCCGCCATTGTTAAATATAATCTTACAGAAGCCATGCGCACCGTGGTTAATGACGCTATGGATATTCACGGCGGTAGTGGTATCTGTATGGGCCCACGCAACGTATTGGGCCGCGTCTATCAATCGATACCGATCAGTATCACTGTCGAGGGTGCTAACATACTCACCCGCAGTCTGATTATTTACGGCCAGGGTGCCATCCGCTGTCATCCCTATGTATTAAAAGAGATGGAAGCAGCAAAAAACGGTAATCTGGAACAAGCCTCCCACGATTTTGATCGCGCCTTCTTCGGGCACATTGGATTTACCATCAGCAATGCATTACGAAGCTTATGGCTGGGTTTAACCAGGGCTCGCCTGGTGAGAGCCCCCGCTTCCGATAACAGTGCTTACTACTATAAACAATTAACTCGATTTTCTTCTGCTTTTGCCTTTGTTAGCGATGTAGCAATGTTAACCCTGGGTGGCGACCTGAAGCGTAAAGAAAAATTATCCGGACGGTTAGCCGATATCCTCAGCCATTTATATTTAACATCCGCCGTATTAAAACGCTACCACGATCAGGGACAACACGCTGAAGACTTTCCGTTACTACAGTGGTGGTGCGAATACTCGCTTCGAGTCATGCAACAAAGCCTGGACCGCTTCCTGATCAATTTTCCGAACCGGCCTGTGGCATGGTTGCTGCGCCGCATGGTGTTTCCTCTGGGTAAGTGCTTCACCGGCCCCAGCGACTCATTGGGTCAACAGGTAGCCAATATTCTGTTAACGCCAATGGCTGCTCGCGAACGCTTAACGCAAGGTATATTTTTACCCACTGATGATCAAAGTAAAACCAAAGAGCCCATTGGCCGATTGGAATTTGCCATGCAAAGTGTTATTGATGCAGTTCCGGCAGAGAAAAAATTACAAGCTGCGCTAAAATCAGGAGACATTACGGCCTACCAACGTAGCCAACAGATTGATCAGGCCCTGGAGAAAAAGCTGCTGGATGCGTCAGAAGCCGAAACATTGCGCAAGGCAGATGATGCGCAGAGCGAAGCCCTGAAGGTTGACGATTTTGATCCTGCGGAACTTGCAAAACAGGCGCAGAGTTATATCGCAAAGGAGTCTGCATAGATGGCGCAAAAACGAAAACAAATGCACGAAGTGTATATAGTTGACGGCAGCCGTTCACCATTTCTTAAAGCGAAAGGTAAACCAGGACCGTTTAGCGCGGCTAATCTTGCTGTTTCAACGGCCAGACCACTGCTTGCTCGCATGCCTTTTGACGCATCCGCCATTGACGAAGTGATTTTGGGCTGTGTCATGCCCGGACCTGATGAGGCGAATATCGCGCGCGTTGCCGCTTTGCGTCTGGGCTGCGACCAACAAATGCCCGCGTGGACCGTGCAACGTAATTGCGCGTCCGGTTTACAGGCATTGGACAGTGCTGCACAGAATATTGCCATAGGACGCTCCAGCCTGGTACTCGCTGGCGGAGTAGAGGCCATGAGCCACGCGCCGGTACTTTTAGCCAGCTCCATGGTTGCCTGGTTGGCGCAATGGGCGAAGGCAAAAACTATAAGCGCACGCGTAAAAACGCTGGGCCAGTTAAAACCAGCGTACCTGAAACCCATCATTGGATTGCTACGTGGACTGACTGACCCAGTAGTCGGACTTTCCATGGGACAAACCGCCGAGATTATTGCGCACCGTTTCGGTATCGATCGTGATGCAATGGATAGTTACGCCGTTCGCAGCCACCAACGACTGGCCAACGCCATTGACCTGGGTTATTTAAATGAAATTGAAACCATCTACGATACAGATGGTAACTTTTATCAGGATGACGACGGCCTGCGCCGAGACAGCGACATGGAAAAACTCGCAAAATTAGCCCCGGTGTTCGACCGCCCGTTTGGCAATGTAACTGCCGGTAACAGTGCACAGGTTACCGATGGTGCCGCATGGTTAGTGCTGGCCAACGAAACAATCGTAAAAAAATATGACTTACCCGTACTGGGCAAAATTACTGACAGCGAATGGGCCGGACTGGACCCGGCACAAATGGGGCTGGGACCGGTGCACGCCATGACTCCCCTAATGAAGAGAAACAAGTTCAAGCTGGAAGATATCGACTACTGGGAAATTAACGAAGCCTTTGCCGCGCAGGTATTAGCTAACATCGAAGCCTGGAAAGACAGCAAGTACTGTCGTGACGAACTGCATCTTCGTGGCAGTTTCGGAGAACTGGATCAGGACAAACTCAATGTTGACGGTGGTGGCGTCAGTATCGGTCACCCGGTAGGCGCCAGTGGTGCGCGTATCGTTTTACATCTGTTACATGTACTGGAAAGAAATAATGCCAATCGCGGTATCGCCAGTCTTTGCATCGGTGGCGGTCAAGGCGGCGCTATGTTGGTAGAACGATCAACCGAAACAGCCGCGGAGTAAACCATGGCAAACACATATCAGCACTGGCGACTAGAAACTGACGACGACCGCATTACCTGGCTACATGCCGATAAGGCAGGTGAATCCACAAATTCACTGTCCAGGGAAATGCTGGATGAACTGGCAGAAATTGTTAGCGAGCTTGAAGACAGTACTAGTCGTGGCCTGGTGATCCTGTCAGCTAAAAAAAATGGCTTCATTGCAGGCGCGGATATCAACACGATTGCCCAGGCTAAAACAACGGAACAGGCCGCAGAATTTATTCGGCATGGCCAGGGTATCTTTAATCGCATTGAAAAACTGCGTTTCCCCACCGTTTGTCTAATTCACGGCTTCTGTATGGGTGGTGGCTATGAACTGGCACTCGCCTGTCGTTATCGTATTGCGTTAAATGATCCAGGAACAAAGCTAGGCTTACCTGAAATTAAACTGGGTATCCATCCGGGATTTGGCGGCGCCATGCGATTGCCACTGCTTATTGGCGCGCCGGCAGCAATGGACGTCATGCTCAGCGGTCGCGCAATAAGTGCACGAGCCGCGAAAAAAATGGGCATGGTCGACTACCTTGTCGCGGAACGTCATCTACGTAAAGCCGCTGTTGATACTATTATTACCAAACCGCCTCAGAAAAAACTAAAAGGCTGGAAATCACTGACTAATAGCGCGTTGCTGCGGCCTCTACTTGCCCGTTACCTGCGCAAACAGGTGGCTAAAAAAGCGAATAAAAAACATTATCCGGCACCTTACGCTTTAATAGATATCTGGGAAAAATACGCCGGCAGTCGCAATCGCATGCTAAAGGCTGAAGAAGACTCACTATCCAGCCTGGTTGTCGGCGACACTGCACAGAACTTAATCCGGGTATTCTTTTTACAAACCAGACTTAAATCGATTGGTGATAAGAAATTATTTTCGCCCAGGCGCATACATGTCATCGGCGCCGGTGTCATGGGCGGAGATATTGCCGCCTGGTGTGCTTTGCAGGGCTTTCAGGTTACCTTGCAGGATCGCCAGGAAAAAAATATTGCGCGCGTCATTAAAAGCGCCAACAAATTATACAAAAGGAAGCTGAAAGATCGAACCCTGGTGCAGGCGGCCCTGGATCGCCTGGTTCCCGACATGAATGGCCTGGGTTTACCACATGCGGATGTCATTATCGAAGCCATCTTTGAAGACAAGGACGCCAAGCACGCCCTGTTTCGCGACATTGAACCGAAAATAAAACCTGACGCCCTGCTTGCCACCAACACTTCCAGCATACCCCTGGAAGAACTCGGTGAAGCATTAAATGAACCCGGCAGGCTGGTGGGTGTACACTTTTTCAATCCCGTTGCCATGATGCAGTTGGTAGAAATAGTCAGTGCCGATAATACCCAGCAGGAGGCGCTCGACAAAGCGGCATCCTTTACCCGCCACATAAATCGTTTACCACTACCGGTTAAAAGTTCACCGGGTTTTCTGGTGAATCGGGTATTAATGCCCTATCTTATCGAATCAGTAGTAATAGAAGCAGAAGGTATCAGCGCGCCAGCCATTGATGCATCAGCCACTGACTTCGGCATGCCCATGGGACCAATTTTACTGGCAGATACTGTTGGGCTGGATATTTGTCTTTCGGTGGCGGAAAATCTATCTGGAACCACCAGTGGCGACATCCCGCAACGCTTGAAGACGCTGGTCAACGATGGTCACCTGGGTCGTAAAAGCAACCGAGGATTTTACCATTATAAAAATGGTAAACCCGTGGATACCCGGTCAGCAAAAACGGATTACCGCCCAGCAGACATACAGGATCGCCTGATGTTACGCTTTATCAACGAAGCAGTCGCCTGTTTACGAGAAGGCGTTGTCGCTGATAAAGATCTGCTAGACGCCGGAATAATTTTTGGAACAGGATTTGCGCCGTTTCGCGGTGGTCCCATGCATTACCGCGACCAGCAAGGTGCAGACAAGTTATACAGGCGCCTGGTCGAACTGGAAGAAAAATATGGCGCCCGGTTTAAACCTGATACCGGATGGAATTCAAACAAAGAACCACAACTAAGTGTGGTGAGAGATTATGCTAGTAATGAGCTCTAGTACACTGGATGTAATTCAAGCCGAACGAGTAGGAACATTGGGCGGACTGCTGCGCGAACGCACCAGGCGCACGCCTGAAAATATTGCTTACCGCTATTTCAATCGCGACAGCCAAAGCTGGGAGGACATTACCTGGCAACAAACCGCCAACCGCGTCGCCCAGATACAGGCGGCGTTAGCCGGCGATGGTTTGCAACCCGGCGATCGCGTAGCGATTATGTTGCGCAATTGCCCAGAGTGGATTCAGTTTGAACAGGCCGCGCTTGGTCTTGGTCTTGTTGTGGTGCCGCTATACACCAACGACCGTGTCGATAATACGGCCTATGTATTACAGGACGCAGGAATAAAGGTACTGTTAATTGACGGACAGGATGACCTGGACTCGTTGACAACAATATCCTCACAGATGGGCGGGCTCGTAAGAATTCTTACCTTAGATATCTGCGATAACACCGCTAACTATACACGCTTGATGGACTTTAACAGCTGGATCGAGAACTCCATTCAAACCTACGAGAATCAACAACCCGAATTACAAACCTATCGTGCTGACCGCAATGACCTGGCAACGATCGTTTATACATCGGGTACCACGGGCCGACCAAAGGGAGTCATGCTGAGCCATCACAATATACTACTCAATGCCTACCTCGGCATTGAAAGTATCAACGTATATCGCGAAGATGTGTTCCTGTCGTTTTTGCCGCTCTCCCACACATTGGAACGCACTGCTGGCTACTACATTCCCATGATGTGCGGCGCCACGATGGCGTTTGCACGTTCAGTCCAGGATCTGGCAGAAGACCTGATAACCATTCAACCCACTATCCTGGTTTCTGTGCCTCGTATCTATGAACGAGTCTATGGAAAAATAACAACGCAACTTGAATCAAAATCAGAATTTGCGCGCAACTTATTCCACAAAGCCGTGGAACTGGGCTGGCACCGATTTCAACATCCCGACAATACTTACCTGTTATGGCCATTAATGAAGGCCCTGGTAGCCAATAAAATTATGGCTAAACTGGGAGGCCGCATGCGTCTGGCAATTTGCGGCGGTGCACCACTATCGCAAGAAGTCGCCAGGATTTTTGTTGGCCTTGGCTTAAACCTGGTCCAGGGTTACGGTCTCACTGAAACCAGCCCGGTAATCAGCGTAAACAAAATTGAAAACAATGATCCGGCCAGTGTCGGTGAAGCGTTGCAAGGCATTGAAACCAAAATTGGAGAGGATGATGAGCTATTAGTACGCAGTGAATGCAATATGCTGGGCTATTGGAATAATCCTCAGGCGACTAAAGAAATCATCGATGATGATGGCTGGTTACATACTGGCGACAAGGCACGCATTGAAAACAACTGGATTTATATTACCGGGCGTTTGAAAGAAATTATTGTGCTCTCAAATGGTAAAAAAGTACCTCCGGCAGATATGGAGCTTGCCATCACTATGGACAACCTGTTCGAACAGGTGATGGTAATCGGTGAAGGCTGTCCTTATTTAAGTGCCATCATTGTTTTAAACAGGGAACACTGGATAGAGCTCGCCAGGTCCCTTGACGTTGAACCCAGTGCGAAATCTTTGCAAAATAAAACGGTCATAGACGCAATTCAGAAAAAAATAGATGAATTGATATTCGAATTTCCTGGTTATGCAAAAATTCGCCGCATAACCTTGAGCCTTGAGCCATGGTCAATTGAAAACGGATTGATTACGCCCACCATGAAACTGAAGCGCCACCTAATTAACAAACACTTCGAACAACAGATCGAGCAATTATACGAAGGTCATCAACCTGTATGAGCACAGATGAACATGTGCAGCTACCAGACCGCCAACCCACCATGCGCTTGCCGGCGCATCCCAGGGACACCAACGCGGCAGGCGATATTTTTGGAGGCTGGATCATGTCTCAAGTGGACCTTGCCGGCGCAATTGCGGCTAGCCGACGAACGCAAAGCCGCGTAGTTACAGTCGCAGTCAATTCCTTCCAGTTTCACAAACCAGTATTTGTCGGTGACCTGATTAGTTGTTATGCAAACGTGGAAAAAGTTGGCAATACCTCTATCACTGTATTTGTGGAAGTATTTGCCGAGCGTTACCCTGTAAGGACCGAATGCATCAAGGTCACTGAGGCCACCCTCACCTACGTTGCGGTGGACCAGGACAGGAAGCCCCGACCAATAAATCAATAATCACAACAATCCATACTCCTTAACAGGCGAAATTTTTCGATTCCTTTAATGCTCTTAGTGCAGTGCAGAACATCGATTTATTTCATTCACCAGTCCCAAACAGCTGAAACCTGGCCACAAAGTAGGTACAATGTTGCGATAAAAATAGTTTGCTCTTACCCGGGCGGTCACAATGCCCTGGTAGTGATGCGGTTTAACCAAAACAAGTAAGCTGCTGGTCATCTCATCACTCCAGTAGCGATACAATGTGGAATTTGTTGTACTGCAACGCCTTTAGCAGAATAGGAAATATCATGGAATATCGCCAGCTTGGTCATAGCGACATAAAAGTCAGTGTTATTTGTCTGGGCACCATGACCTGGGGTGAACAAAATTCTGAATCAGACGCCCATCAACAACTGGACTACGCGCTGGATTCTGGGATCAATTTCATCGATGTCGCAGAGATGTATCCAGTGCCACCTCGCGCTGAGACCTATGGTCTCACCGAGCAATACATAGGAACCTGGTTAAATAAGCGCGGTAATCGCGACCAGGTAGTACTCGCAAGCAAGGTAGCCAGTCGCGGTGAATGGCTTTCGTATATACGCGATGGCAATGTCTGCCTGGACAGAAAAAACATTGAAGCTGCGGTTGACAAGAGCCTGGAACGACTCCAGACGGACTATATCGACCTCTACCAGCTACATTGGCCAGATCGCAATACCAATTTCTTCGGTAAATTGGGATTTGAGTATGATCCCAATGACAGTCCAGTAGAAATCGAGGAAACGTTTGATGTTGTTAACGACATCATTCGATCTGGCAAAGTCCGGCATTTCGGACTCTCGAACGAAACACCCTGGGGTTCCATGCAATTTGTCAAACTGGCCGAGCAAAAAGGGTTTCCCAAACCTGTAAGCATTCAAAATCCTTACAATCTGCTGAACAGGACTTATGAAATAGGATTATCCGAGGTTTCACACCGGGAAAATATGGGGCTGCTAGCTTACTCGCCGCTAGGATTTGGTGTACTAAGTGGCAAGTACTTAAATAACGCAAAACCAGACGGCGCTCGTCTTACCCTGTTTGACCGGTTCGACCGCTATACAAATGAAAACGCGATTCGAGCGACCCAGGCTTATGTCGATGCCGCAAAGAAACATGGCCTGGATCCCGCACAAATGGCGCTTGCTTATGTCAATAGCCGTTCTTTTTTAACTGCAAACATTATTGGTGCGACTACATTAGACCAACTAAAAACAGACATCGACAGTATCGAGATCAAATTAAATGAAGAAGTTATCAGTGATATCGAAACAATCCACAAAATGATACCGAATCCCAGCCCATAACAATAATAAAACGCGCCATCATGAACATTACGAATACGTTAATTCTTCGCTACAGAAAACAGGTTTCCAGGAGGTTTTTTCAATCTGGATATTTACATTATACATTGCCGGTCTTTTTACTGGCTCATCTGCTGGTATCAGGCTGTAGCAATCCCGTTAATTATAAAAATTCCCATATACAATCTGATGCGGAAGACACACATATAGCTAAGGTCTATTTTTTGCGCCCCATGCCCGTTAAGTATAAAGGTATTGCCGATAATAAATTGCGTGTCGACTTCAACAAAGAAAAGCTTCTGACGCTAAACGAGGGGCAGTATGCACTAGTCAAACTTGAACCATCCAAAGGAAAAATATCTACGCATTCCAGGACCAAATTCATTGGCAGCCCTGACCCCATTAATGTATCCCGCGATCGCGAGTATCGCTTTATCGCTGGAAAAACTTATTTCATTCACTTGCAGCGAGTAGATGAGGAATTTCGTGGCATCTTTTATGATCCCGCGCCAATTACTTTTCAGCAGGCATTAAAATTGTCCACTTCACTTCATGCCGTGGGTGATGCCAGCGATGAGCCCATTGATGAAATAACGTCTATCAAGGAAGCACCACAACCCAGCCAGCTAACACCCGCGTTCCCTGAAGAGTTATACCCGGGTAAACCTTATCTGATTAAGGGAAACCCCGACTACCAAGCGCCAGACTCACCTCAAACCGTTGACGAAAAAAATGAAATGACCTTTGATTCGGCAACAGAAAAAACTGACGATACAAACAAGTAAGTAGATCATAATCCATCTAACAATAGCCCCAGGGGTTCTGATCTGGCAGCCGACCTTGATATCCATGCAATTTTACTTTTACAGATTCATCGCACCAAGCTTATTATTCTTGCCGTTGATTTCGGGATGCTATAACGCCCCCGTTTTTTCAAATAATGAAACTATTAATGCCACCGTTGGCAAAACAAAAAATGTAACCGTTAACGTCACTCACTGGAATGAGCAGACCCAATTAGTTCTGTCACCCGGCGGGCCATACCTGAAAAACAAACTTTCATTACCCCAGCCTGCGCTATTCGTCAGCAAAATCAATCAATATATTTTTACGCTGGATAATCACAACAACCTGATAGCTGCCGATTTCTCACAGGATCCGGCAAAACAAATCAGTCACCTCAAGCTGAAAGGCCTGGCTACTGCGCTTGCGACATATAAACAGTATTTAATTGTAGGATTTAAACAACAGGGAATTGCTATTTATGACACTTCCAGAGCGACAGCTTTGGAACGGGTCACGCAATTTGAACAACCTGCCTCGGTGACTCAAATAAAGGTTTACAATGATAAAGTCTACGCCCTGTCGAACAACAATCAAGTATCGGTATTTGAACCAGGAACTGACAACAACTCAACAAGTCGCTGGCGACATTTACATACTGTCATTATCCCAGCTTTAAGCACTGACTTTGCCGTTCATGACACGCACCTGTTAACTATTGGGCCCGGTTACGGTTTAGGGTCCCTGTTAATATCCACACCGGAGAAATTTATATCCTCTTACAGGCTTCAAGGTGAAGCAAAGGCTATTAACGTATCCGATGGATTTGCCTATGTAGCAAGTGGTAGCGGCGGACTAACGTTATTTAACATTAATAATCCAGACAATCCTCAATGGACTGGCAGCCACAACAAGTTTGATACTATAGATAAGGTACTGGTCAACACTGATCGAGCGTTTGTTATTGACCGTGGTATTCGTATAGCCACATTAAACATTGCCAATAAGACATTACCGATCACGGGTAGCTTTTACAAACCCGGCAACTTGATTTCCGATATGCTGGTTGAGGATGACCATATATATCTGGCAACCGAAAAAGGTATCGAAGAAATACACTTTCCCAGGCTCAAGCACGCGCAGATATCCAATGAAGGAATCAACCAGGGCGGCACTCGTCGCGCCTACATTGAGAATGGAATCGCCTATGTTGCCGACTGGTTTTCAGGATTGCATTTATACGACATTAGCAATCCAGAGCATCCTCGCCACCTCTCTAATTTCCATACGCCCGGTTCTTCCAAAGGGGTCATTGTTGAAAATGGTTATGCCTACGTTGGGGACGACGACCATGGCTTACAAATAATCGATGTCAGCGATCCTGAACACCCAAAAAAAGTGTCAGAAATTCTCACGACCGGCCTGGCTTATACATTAAAAAAGCAGGCCAACCTGATATACCTTGCCGATCATCGCGGCGGTTTTCATATCATTGATGTTGGCAATGTAAAACAACCTGCCATCGTATCCAGCTATGATACGCCTGGCAAATCCTGGGCAATCGATATCGTTGACAATATTGCCTACGTAGCAGATGACACCTCCGGGCTATTAGTATTCGATATCAGTAATGCAAGACACCCCAAACAGATTGGGCAATTTAATCCACAAGGTGCCGCAGAGGATGTGGTAATCAGAAACGATTTTGCCTATGTCAGTTTTTTTGACAAGGGATTTTATATACTGAATATCCAGGAACCCTCGCAGCCAAAGATCATCGCACAGTTACCCATACCGGGTAACGCACGAAGTGTCGCACTTGCCGGTAACTATGCGTATATCGCGGGCTGGGAATCGGGTTTAAACATTGTGGATATTAGCAAGCCTGCATCGCCTCGCATCGTCGGCAGCTACGATACCAAGGGCTCTGCATGGGGAGCTGATGTTAGTAATAACCATGTATTTATATGGGATTGGTGGGGTGGCGTTAAAGTGGTTAATGTCGAACAGCCTCAACAACCGCGCCCGGTTGGTGAATATCATACCCGCGGTAATATTATTAATTTGCGACAGAAAGATAATTATATCTATACCGCTAACGGTATTGGCGGCGTACAGGTTTTTGATATTAATAACGCACTAAATCCTATTTGGGTAACAGGTATCGATCTCCCGGGAAAGGTAGTCGATGTATGGCCATCAAAAAACCGTGGATTGGCCTATACTGCAAATAGCGAACATGGTTTACATATCCTTGACATCAGCAATCCGTTTTATATTCAATTGATAGGCCAGCATGATACGGGCGGTGAAACGACGCTGGCCCGCGAACACAATCAGACAGTGTATATCGCCAATAAAACTTCCGGCTTACTGTCTTATAATGCCAGCAATCCACGCCAACTGGTTAAACAACAGGAACTGGCAATAACCGTTAAGGATATGCAGGCGCTCGGCAACCATCTTTTGGTTGCCAGTGAAGAATATGGCCTGCTTGCTTACAGCATCGACAATACCGGGGTATTGTCCAACAACTATATTACTATAGACAATCGCGCTGACCGTGTTATAGCAAACCAGTCACTGGTGTTTTCCTCGATCAACAATAAAATAAAACTATGGCGTCAAACTGATAATCGCTATACGTTAATTACCGAAATAGTACTCGATGAGACAATAACAGATATGCAAGCTACCGAGCAGGAACTCCTGGTTAGCACGCCCAATAATGGTTTGCTTGGTTACAGTATTACAGACCCGGCACAGCCGGTCTTACATTCACGTTATCCATCCACGGATTTATTAACCCGATTTATCATTCACGATGATGCGGCCTTCTTTGGTGGTAGCCACACTATCGCGTCGGCACAACGCTTGCCACCCCTGGACTGGCAACAGGTAAACAGCCGTCAAATTCAGCTAACCGTGCCATCAAATTTATCGATCGGCAGCTATCATTTAATGTTAACTGATAATCGGGGTGACAGGCGCTTATGGCCAAATGCACTCAAGGTGTCATTTCCACACAGGAAAAAACCTAAAATGACCATGGAAGATTTTAAGAAACTGCTGGAAAAACACCGCTTACAACAGCCGTGAGGGCTCGATGTACTCTTTGAAATAAAAAGCAGATTTGTAATATTAAATTTGTGATATAGAAAACTGCGAAATCCTGCTAAATAGCAAACAATCACGCTATTGACTATACTGAATTAAACTAATTTGAAGTCTTGCGTAGCATCATCGTAGACTCAGTTGTTTCATACCCCAATTTATTTACCGCGGTTTCTGATGGTTTTACCCAGGAGGATGTGTGTCCACCTCAATCACAATACGGCGTTACCTTGATAAACAGGACGTTCGCTATGCAACAACGGTCTTTGATGGCGAACTGGATGAGATGCTTAACAATGGTAATGAGAAAGTTAATCCAACACAGATTGCCAAAGCGGTGGTGTTAAAAGATCTTCGCGGTATGCTAATGGCTGTATTACCAGGGCCAAACCATTTAAATATAGAAGCATTAAATCGGCAATTGCATCGCAACCTTCGTCCTGCTGAATCAGATGATTACCAAACTATTTTTTCCGACTGTGCTCCTGGCATATTACCACCATTAGGTGAAGCCTATGGCTTTGAAACAGTAGTAGATGATGGCCTGCTTGACCAGGACCTCATCTATTTTGTATCCGGAAACAACAACGAACTGGTAAGAATATCGGGTTACGATTTTCAATTACTGCACAGCAACGCGTGGTATGGCAATGCATTCTCACACATAACAACCGAAGGCAATCAGGCCAACGACCCTGAAAAACAGCAGCCGCCACAGAAATCTTCATCACCTGATCTATTAAAACAGCTGGAACAACTGGAAGTAGTCCCGCAAATGCCGAGGATCACTCAAAAGATCCTGCAACTTAATAACAATCCCTACGCTCATGGTGAAGACCTGGCAAAACTGCTGGAAGGCGAATTATATCTTTCGGAGCAAATCATTCGCTATACCCAAACAGCGCCTTACGTCAAAGACCCCTCTATATCGACAATGCGTCAAACCATTTCAAGGGGTCTCGGATATGATCTCGCCATGAGTCTGGGTATAGGTATTTCTGCTACCCGGGCATTTAAAGTGACTTCCCATGGCCCGCTGGGATTGCAGGCATTCTGGCGTCATGCGACCTATAGCGCGACGTTGGTCCACGGTCTTTGCCAAACACTGCCACGCAAACAAAACCTGCAACTAGGTACGGCGGTATTGTGTGGTTTGTTACACAATATCGGATATATGGCATTTGGTTTTGTCTACCCGAAAGAATTTGCCACGCTTAACAGTCTCATACCAGAATCATTGGATACGGGTGTAATAGACCTTGAACAACGCAAGTTTGGAATCACTCATGCTGAGCTTGGTCATTGGTTGCTAAATGAATGGGCGATGCCCTCAGAGCTAGCTATTGTAGCGCTAGAGCATCACAACGCAGACTATGACGGGCCCAGCAAGGAATACGTAAAACTAATTCATCTAACCGACACATTATTAAAACAACATAATATTGGCGATGCGGCCGACTATGAAATTGGCGACGAATTTTTGCAGGACATGGGATTGACCAGACATCAGGTCAATACCGTCCTGGAAAAAACAATTCAGGGAAGTGCTGACCTGGATAATATGGCGCGCCGGCTTGCCGCATAGTTTGAAATCCTGAATAGTTAAATCAATCATCCAGATGGCATGACAAGTGCAGGTTTTACATTACCTGTGGTTAAGGCATATTTTCATGAACCACTCATCAAATTGACGGTATTAACTGGTGACGATCGTATTAAATTACCTATAATTGAACGGAAAATAATAATACGCTTTCTTTAGCAATGAGGCTGGATAAAAAAATGGGCGGCAAAGACTTTCAATCGGGAGAGTGTACAGTGGCTGAAACGGAATTGTTGGAAGAGCATCAGGAATTACGCCACAAGTTGCAGATGTTCATGGATCAGGCTCGCGAGAACGAGCAAAAGATGCGTCGTTTTCATGAACAGGAACTCAATCTGATCAGCTCCAGAACCCTCCCTGACCTTATTCAAAGCATACTCTATAATTATCGACGTTCTTTTTCCCTGGATGCCGTTACCCTGGTTATCTATGATCCCGAGTATGAAATAAGACGCATTCTTGAAGAAGAAGGCGTACGCATGGGCGATCATCCCAGTCTGTTATTTGTCACCCAACGGGAAAAACTGGATAAATTGTTTGGGGCAAACCTCGAACCTCAGTTGAGCAGCTATCAAAAGGAAGATCACCAGTTCCTGTTTAATCAGCTGAGCCAGGGCTATATGCCACTGCGCAGCATTGCCGTGCTACCTCTCATACGATACGGAGAGCTTATTGGTAGTTTCAATCTCGGCAGTTTTTCCGAAGAGCGCTTTGCTGAAACATCCGGTACCGAATTTTTACAACGCCTGGCAACGATTGTGGCCATATGTATCGAAAATGCCGCCAATAATGAGCGACTTAAACGGGTGGGATTAACCGACCCCTTAACCCGCATCAATAATAGACGCTTTTTTGACCAACGACTCAGTGAGGAAATTGGTCGTAGCATGCGAGCCAATGAGCCCATCAGCTGCCTGTTTATAGACATTGACCACTTCAAATCCATCAATGATGAAAACGGCCACCAACAAGGGGATTTTGTATTACGCGAAGTCGCTCGACTTATCCGCGAACAGCTTCGAAACTGCGATGTCATTGCCCGCTATGGAGGCGAGGAATTTGCCGTATTACTGGCCAATACGCCAGAACAAATCGCCTGGGAGGTGGCAGAACGGATACGAGAATCTATTGACCAGTATTCATTCCATTTGCCCGAAACCAGCAAAACCCTTCGGGTTACGGTATCTATCGGTATTGCAACCCTGTCCGCTTTACAGGGTCTGGAAGACGTCGGGAAACTGGGACGCTCGCTCGTGGAAAATGCGGATCAGGCCCTTTACGATGCGAAAAGTGATGGTCGAAATTGTATTAAGTCCTTTCAGGTGAGATCTGAACAAGCGACGAAAGGGAATGACAATAGCTTCGACACCCATCAGGAAGCTATCTCAAGCGAATCCTCGGTTTAAAAACAGGCGAAGATGCAAAGCGTATTCGCCGCTGGTAGATTCACCGAACCTGCTTGAAAATGATAAGGCGCAACCAAATATAGCTGATATAGATTGCGATTATAGTCAGCGTCAATGCGGGTAATTTTTCACCATCAGTGCATAAAATGTGCTGGCGGTAGATGATCCGGCAAGAATAACCAAACAGCTTCAAACTGTTGTAAAATACAATTTCAACGACCGCGACTACGCCAAGTTGATTTTTTATTGATAAATCGCAATAAGTTGTTGGTAAATAACGCTAAAAAAGCATGGAAATGGACTTGAAATCACCGGCCGATTAGGCTGAAATGTGTCTAATACAGAATAGAAATCCAAGCATTCATTAAATCCATTATTTTCCTAAATTAAACTCAACCTGGAGGCAGCCGCGTGAGTGAAAATATTGTTCACCTCTCTGATGACACTTTTGAAGAAGAGGTGATAAACACGGATGGTCCCGTTTTAGTCGATTACTGGGCAGATTGGTGTGGACCTTGCAAAATGATTGCACCCATACTCGACGAAATTGCTGGTGAATACAAAGATAAAATTAAGATCGCCAAACTGAATATTGATGAAAATCCGGCAACGCCACCAAAATATGGAATTCGCGGCATTCCAACGCTGATGCTATTCAAAGGCGGGAATGTGGAAGCAACCAAGGTCGGGGCAGTTTCAAAATCCCAATTAACGGCCTTTATTGACAGCAACATATAAACGATTAGAATTATTACTAAAGGAAATCCGAGTAAAGTCCGATAATTGGACTTTACTCGATGACTCCGAAATGATAGCGTACCGCTAAAGAGAGTAATAATTCTGAAGTTGCCATTAACCTGGCAAACCCCCAATTTAGATCAAAACATAAATTGTCAGTCCAACTGGGCGGTACATTTCTTGTTTTAACTCAAAATCCAAAACGAACAGAAAGTTTGAGTGAAGTTTTAGTGGCGCGTCGAATTAGTAGTTAAGCAGAAGAATACAAATAAAAAGAATACCAGCTGAATACATACAGATTAATACCCGTACATAATCCGTACTTACTATCAACGATAATTGTATCAACGACAATAACTTGCACTTGACCAGGGTGGATCAACGAATAAAACCGCGACGAGCTCGTGTTATACGCGAAATGAACCCGTCGCCAAATATACAGAGGATTTAACGTTACTACCTTCCTGAAGATTATTTCTTATTGCTCAACCTTCAACCTACCTACATAAAAAGCGATGACTATGAACCTTAGTGAATTGAAACAAAAATCTGCCGGAGAACTCAACGCCCTTGCCCTTGAGCTAGGTATTGAGGGCATGTCCCGATCGAGAAAACAGGATATCGTCTTTGCGATTCTGAAAACTCAGGCCAAAAATGGCGAAGACATCTATGGCGGCGGTGTACTGGAGATTCTCCAGGACGGCTTTGGGTTTTTGCGCTCAGCTGACAGCTCTTATCTCGCGGGACCGGATGATATCTATGTATCGCCCAGCCAGATCCGTCGATTTAGCTTACGAACTGGTGACACGGTAGGTGGAAAAATCAGGCCCCCCAAAGATGGCGAGCGCTATTTCGCGCTATTAAAGGTTCAGGAAATCAATTTCGATTCTCCGGAAAACGCCCGGACCAAGCTGCCATTTGAAAGCCTCACACCCCTGTTTGCCAATGAACGGCTCAAGCTGGAGCAAGGAAATGGTAGCACCGAAGATTTAACAGCCAGGGTTATTGATTTGGCCTCCCCTATTGGTAAAGGCCAACGAGGACTTATCGTATCACCCCCCAAATCCGGCAAAACCATGATGCTGCAAAATTTTGCACAATCCATCGCCGCAAACCATCCGGAATGCGTATTAATTGTATTATTGATTGATGAACGCCCTGAAGAGGTAACCGAGATGGAACGTTCGGTACGCGGGGAAGTTGTCTCCAGCACCTTCGACGAACCGGCCAGCCGCCACGTTCAGGTTGCCGAAATGGTCATTGAAAAAGCCAAGCGACTGGTCGAGCACAAGAAAGATGTGGTTATCTTACTGGATTCCATTACCCGCCTGGCTCGCGCTTACAATACAGTGGTTCCTTCTTCGGGTAAGGTACTCACCGGTGGTGTAGACGCAAATGCCTTGCAGCGCCCTAAACGTTTCTTTGGTGCGGCACGTAATATTGAGGAAGGTGGCAGTTTAACGATTATTGCCACAGCACTTGTGGAAACGGGATCCAGGATGGATGACGTCATCTATGAAGAATTTAAAGGTACCGGTAATATGGAAGTTCATCTGGACAGAAATATTTCCGAGAAACGCATTTACCCTGCAATTAACATCAATCGTTCCGGTACCCGCCGAGAGGAACTGATTACCGATCCGGAAGAACTGCAAAAAATGTGGATACTCCGTAAATTGCTACATCCAATGGAAGAAATTGCGGCGATTGAATTTCTACTGGATCGACTCAAGCAAACCAAAACCAACGACGAGTTCTTTGACTCCATGAAGCGTTAATCCCATTAGTGGTTAGCAACAGAACGTCAGATCAACAAAGCTTGTATAATATGGCTGCTTCCGGCAACAATATTCTTCTGGGGATCGCCTCATCAGTTGCTACTCGTTTTTTCCGCTATCCAGTAGTACTCCTGGTGTTAATTAACAGCATTACCGCTTGCAGCGGCGAACGGTTTACCGCGTTAATGAACGCGGCCCGCAATGGTGATACCGAGGCCGTTAGAAAAATGCTGGATCTCGGTACTGAAGTCGACCAAAAAACTTCAAAAGGTAAAACTGCATTAATGTTGGCAGCGGCTGGTGGTTTTACTGAAACCGCCAAATTACTGGTGGATCGCGGCGCTAACGTTAGCGCACGCGACAACTACGACACAACCGCCATTATCGCGGCAGCCACGGCAGGTCACGCTGAAACGTCGGTCGCTTTGCTGGAATATGGCGCCGATCCCACCTTCAAGGATACCAGTGGAGGTTCGGCATTGAGCAACGCGACTTTTTTCGGCCACACCAGGGTTGTAGTGTCATTGCTGGAACATATGCCCGACCTGCCCGCACAAACGGGTGACGAATTATTACTACTTTGTGCTGGCCTGGGTCATCAGGAAATTGCCAAAGCCTTATTAGACAAGGGAGTAAACGTTAACGCACGCGGCGTTAAGGAACGCACTCCCCTCATGGCGGCAGCCGCGTTTAATCAACCTGAAATGGTTAAATTGCTATTAGAGAGAGGGGCTGACCTGAACGCCAGTGACGATGAAGGTACGACCGCTTTAACAGTCGCGCAAAATAAAGGTAACCATGAAATTATCACCTTGCTACGTACCACGCAAACTGCCACTGCGAAGAGTAAAACCTCTACCCCAGGTAAGCAGGCCACCGTTCAACCCACTACGGTAAACAAAACTGCTGAAAACAAATAAATGTGCCGGCGTCGCTCGCCAGTTATTTCTTCCACCACGCTGGCCCTGAACCTTTATGGGGCACGCTATGGCAACGTTCACAAACAAACAGTGAGAACGCCACTTTATCATGACAAACCCCGCAAAACTCCCCACGTAGCACCTTGTTCATGCTAATCGGGTTGGCGTGTTCTTTTGGCTCAAAGATTTTTGGATGGCAGTTTTCACAAGCCAGCCACTTTGTATGCGCTTTATGGGGAAAACGCACATACGGCATATTCTGGGTGTTTTTCATGACAATATCCATGTCCATGGTGATCATCTCGCCCTTACCTTTCAGATCGGCGCGCGGCTCAATATAACCGCCATCCAGGGTTTTCACCCAATCCACTTCATTGCGGCGATCCCTGGGAAAATCCATCATCGCCGTGGTCGGACTTTGTAAAACAACGATGGCATTATTGCCCGTATCGTGAAATTCGTCATTGCGGGGAGACACACTACCACTCGCCCCAGGAAGACTTAACTGCTTCCCGGTTAATAACTGTGCTGGCTCTGTCTCACCTTCTCTACCAGTTACTGCCAAAGATTCTTCTTCTGCACTTGCGACGGTCACAGCCTGCGCTTCTGCTTTTTTCAATTCTGTTGCCAGTAGTTCCTGCGGCGTTGTTTGCGCGGGTTCAGCTTGAGATTGTTTGGCTGGTTCGGAACTACATCCCACCACAACAGCCAACAACACCAGTGCTGTAGCTAAAAAAGTTGTAATGCGTTCACTCGACATTGCTACTTACTTTTCTTGTTTTGCGTTTTGCTTTTCTATCTCACTAAAACGATCATTCTTCTTGTCACCCCACCATTTTTCCGGTGAACCTTTGTGAGGAACACTATGACAACGTTCGCAAATCCACATCGCGAAGGCTACTTTGTCGTGGCAACGTCCACAGTGTTCTCCCGCCAGAATGCCATCCATCGATGGATTATTGGCGCCTTTCTTCGGAATGAATATCGCCGGATGACAGTTGGTACAATCCAGCCACCGGGTATGTGCTTGATGAGGAAATTTAACCCAGGGCATGTTACCGGTATCCTTGAACAGAATATCCAGATCAAGGGTCGCAATTTCTTTTTCACCTTTTAAATCAGCACGCGGTTCAATAATACCCAGTTCCAGGGCCTTTACCCAATCAATACCACCGCGGCGATCATAGGGAAAACTGCTCATGGCTTCGGTGGGATCCTGCAGAGTTTTAATAGCTTCACTCTTGGGGTCGTGTATTCCATCATCATGAAGCGGTTCCAGTATGGCAGTGTGTTCATATTGCCGGGTATCTTCCCAAACCTTTCCGCGTGCAATCCCACCTTCCACTACGTACCCAGCACTTCGGGTGGCGGATTCCAGCTCTTTATTCGTATTACATCCTGCGACCAGGGCGAATGCGGACAGCAATAAAAGCGCTAGCAGTATTCCAGTGTATTTCATGACAATCCCTTTAATATTTCGCGCCCGCTTCTTTTAATAACTGCAGGATCTCGTTATTACCCTCACTTACGGCAATCATCAACGGCGTACGACCATCCCTGGATTTTATATTCACATTCGCGCCATGCTTTACAAGCGTTACAATCACGTCTGTGTGATCCTGATTAACCGCCCATAACAATGCCGTCCACCCCTGGGCATCTTGCTTCTCTAAATCGGCGCCATGTTCAATCAGAATCTCCACGATAGCGACATGACCTTTTCTGGCGGCGCGCATTAAGGCCGTCCAGCCACTGTCATCCTGTAAATCTAGCTGGGCGCCTTTACTAATTAACAAATTAGCCAAATCAGAATTACCATTGCGCGCCGCATGCATTAATGCAGTCCAGCCATAATTATTTCTTTCATTAATATCGGCACCAGCATCCAGCATTTTCTGCACGTACACGGGATCCTCGGACAGGACGCCTTTCATCAACTCGGTGTTGCCATCGCAACCAGTCAATAAAATGCTTGTGCCAAAAAAGCAAAGAATAGTAATGAATCTAAATTTTCCAGATAGCACTCCGATTCTCCCCTTATCGGTCTTTCTACTTGTTATATGTGCCAGGTTTTAGATTTTAGCTAATCATCGCCCATCATCATAGGCATTTAGTCATCGATCATGTACTATTTACGCCTTGCTACTGAAGACAATCAACAACTTACGTTTAAACCGCTAACACAACAAAGCCTGAAATATAAAAATAAATCCAGCGCGGTTCCAGGCCAGCAGTCGCTCAACCATTTGATATATAAAGGAATTAGATGTCTTACCAAACCTGCCCACACTGTAAAGAGCAAACCATTTCGTGGTGGCAAAAATACAAGGCAGCTAAATGGGCAATGATCTATTGCAGTAAATGCAGCAAACGCAGCTGTTCTCACCCGTTCATACTGGTGGGTTATACCTTACTTTATACGTGGGACGTCATGTTATTTGGCTACCTGTTCTATCTCACTAAAAACTGGTGGTACCTCCTGACACTCGTCATTTTGTGGATCATCCTGGATATTTTTAGTCTGTATTTGCCTTTAAGTGCGATGAAAACCAAAGCTGCACCGCCACCCTCAAACGATTAATCAGGCAAGACTGTAGAACATGGCAACCATAATCGGAGTAGGCATCGCCGCCGTCGACATCATTAACATCACCGACGGCTACCCGGCCGAAGACGAAGAAGTCCGAGCCCTGAATCAATCCATACGCCGCGGTGGCAACGTTACCAACACCCTGGTGGTATTAAGCCAGCTAGGTCATGAATGTGTCTGGCTAGGCACGCTAGCGGATGACATAAACAGTCAGATTATTACCGCTGACTTGAAAAAATATAATGTCGATTATTCCGGATGCGAGCGAATAAAAAACAGTAAAACCCCTGCTTCGTATATCACTCTAAATCAAAACAATGGCTCTCGCACTATTGTTCATTATCGCGACCTGCCAGAACTCAGTACTCAAGGTATTCACGCGCTCGACATTAACAAGGCTCAGTGGATTCATTTTGAAGCCCGCAACGTAAACGTTACACGACAAATGATGGATGCCATAAAACACCAGGCGCCTGGTTTAAACCTGTCCGTTGAAGTGGAAAAACCACGTGATCAACTGGAGCATTTATTCAGTGGAGCGGATGTATATTTCTTTTCCAGGGCATTCGCGACAACGCAAGGCTTTAAGTCAGCACAGGACTTGCTACACTACTATCGCAATAAAATTGCAGACGTGTTACTCGTCTGCACCTGGGGTGAACAGGGCGCCTACGCTCTGCAAGATAACCAGTTATCACATGCACCTGCACAAAATGTCAGCCCGATTATCGATACGGTAGGCGCGGGCGACACCTTTAACGCTGGTTTTATTCATGCTCGGTTAAACAACAATGATGTACAAACAGCATTGGAAAATGCCTGTGCATTAGCCGCCAAAAAAATTTCGCTGGAAGGATTCGATGGAATACAGAATAGCTAAACCTGACAACACTGGAGTAACCCGATGACACACCTCGTCATTGGGGGTGGCATCATGGGCCTGCTAACCGCGCATTACCTTAATACTGCCGGCGAAAAAGTCATGCTACTGGAACAGGGTCATTTGGGACAGGAATCTTCCTGGGCCGGGGGCGGTATTCTGTCGCCATTATACCCCTGGCGCTATCCGGATGCCTTGAATGACCTGGCCGCCTGGAGCCAGCAGATTTACCCTGCCCTGATCGAGGAGCTTAAATCCCTGTCAGATATTGATGCCCAATACTGGCAATGTGGTTTTTTAATCCTCGACGAAGACGAGATCGAAGCAGCAAAACAATGGGCCGGGCAACGCAACCAGAATCTGCTGACCGTAGAAGCGAACCAGATGAAGGACATAGCTCCCAACTTGTCTGCATCCAGATTACCCAAAAATGCCATATGGATGCCCGACATCGCGCAAGCCAGAAACCCCCGTTTACTCAAGGCACTCATCACTTCATTACAGAATCGAGGCGTTGAATTACGCGAACAATCAGCCGTTGATCGCTTGATCATATCCGATCAGCAGATCAAAGCCGTTGTTTGTGGTGATCGCAAATTTGAGGCAGCAAGCGTCACGGTAGCATGCGGTGCATGGAGTAGTCGGCTACTGAAAGATTATTTACCAACACTGCATGTTGAACCTGTTCGCGGTCAAATGATTCTCTTCAAAGCCACGCCAGACATATTAAATACCATGATCATGGAAAAAGCACACTATCTGATTCCACGACGCGATGGACGCATTATTGCCGGTAGTACACTGGAATACGTGGGCTTCAATAAAAACACCACCGAAGAAGCCAAACAGCAACTCATGAAAAAAGCCACTGACCTGATACCCAGGTTAAGTAGTTACCCTGTTGAGCATCACTGGTCAGGATTACGCCCCGGCAATCCCCAGCAAGTTCCTTTTATTTGCCAACATCCTGAGATCAGCGGACTTTTCATTAACACCGGTCATTTTCGTAATGGCGTAGTGACTGCACCAGCATCTGCAAAGCTCTGCACAGATCAAATATTAAACAAAACACCGATACTCAACCCAAAGCCTTATAAAATATAAGTTCATTTATCGAAATAAGCTTTTTTTTTGAAACTATATTGATATGGGTATCAATTGCGATTATAATGCGCCGCATGTTGCATCAAGTATTGATAGACAAGTCGTCCCGCAAAGATGTTGTAAAGCTGCTAGCAGAGCATGGCATTACACCGACACAACAGCGGATTCTGATAGCCCAGGAAATGCTGTGCAAACATCAGCACTTGTCTGCAGATCAGGTATTACAGCGCGTTAACGCGAATTCCAATACGGTATCCAAAGCCACTGTTTATAACACGCTTGGTTTGTTTACGGATAAAGGTTTAATCAAA